>NZ_RZRP01000274.1:0-7180 GCF_003997795.1 Mesorhizobium sp. M7A.F.Ca.US.005.03.2.1
GGGAATGAGCGACCGCAAGATCCTTGCCGCCGTGTCGGGAGATTCCGAAATCGGCTTGAGCCCGGATCGCTCGACGATCTTTGAAATCACCACGCGATTGATTGGCGACCTGCCGACGACAAGCACCTGCGACGGATCACGGATCGCCTCGGCGGTTGAGCCGCGGGTCACCAGATTCGGATGTCTTGGAGTCTCGCCTTCGCGATTCACCGGGCACACAAGTCAGCCAAGAAGCTCGCCCCTATTTCAATGCAGAGTTGAATCCGGAGCGCAATTGGCGTGAGATCGCAGCCTATGTCAAGTTGAAATAAAAGTGCCCGAAATCATCGCCGGGACAGTGAATTTCAAGCAACGCTACTGTACTCGACTGTCCACACGTGCATTTCATAAAAAGAAAATTCACCTGCGCAGGGGCTGCGCAGGTGAAGGGTCGGTTGCATGAATTTCAGTCAGCCGTGGCTCTGCTGCGTGACGATCACCGGGATCAGCAGATCGCCCCAGTTGCCGTCGCCGCCGTGATGTCGTGCCGAGCGCACGAGTTCCACCGAGACGCCCGCCTCGACCGCCTTCATAACCGACTGGTTGAGGCGGTGCAGGTCGTTGGCCAGCATGCGGATCGTCGCCTGCTGGTCGACGCTCATCGTTGTCGACTGTTCCTCGGCGCGTTCCTTGACGCGGCTTATCGATGCCATTGGTTTTCTCCTTGTGTCCCAAGCCCTGTCGGGCGTTTCCTCTGAGTTTTTCTGTTCGCTATTCGGCGGCCGGTTTGAACTGCGCGTGCTCCGTCGATTCATGCATGGCGGTGGTCGACGACTGGCCGCCGGTGATCGCCATCGACACGGCGTCGAAATAGCCGGTGCCGACCTCGCGCTGATGCTTGGTCGCGGTGTAGCCATCGGCCTCGGCCGCGAACTCCGCTTCCTGCAACTCGGAATAGGCCGCCATCTGCCGCGCCTTGTAGCCGCGCGCCAATTCGAACATGCCGTAGTTGAGCTGGTGAAAGCCGGCGAGCGTGATGAACTGGAACTTGTAGCCCATGGCGCCGAGCTCCTTCTGGAACTTGGCAATCGTCGCGTCGTCGAGGTTCTTCTTCCAGTTGAACGACGGCGAGCAATTGTAGGCGAGCAGCTTGTCGGGATGGTGCTTGCGCACGCCGTCGGCGAATTTCCTGGCCTGCGCCAGGTCGGGTTTCGAGGTCTCGCACCAGATCAGATCCGCGTAAGGCGCATAGGCGATGGCGCGGGCAATGCAGGGCTCGATGCCGTTCCTGACATGATAGAAACCTTCAACCGTGCGCCCGGCGTCGTAGTCGACGAAAGGCTGGTCGCGCTCGTCGATGTCGGAGGTGAGCAGCTTGGCGGCTTCCGCATCGGTGCGCGCGACGACCAGGGTCGGCGTGCCCATCACGTCCGCCGCCAGGCGCGCGGCGTTGAGGTTGCGAATGTGCGCCGCAGTCGGGATCAGCACCTTGCCGCCGAGATGGCCGCATTTCTTTTCCGACGCCAACTGGTCCTCATAGTGGACGCCGGCGGCGCCCGCCTCGATGAAGGCCTTCATGATTTCGAAGGCGTTGAGCGGCCCGCCGAAGCCAGCTTCGGCGTCGGCAACGATCGGCGCGAACCAGGTTTCGACCGAAAGCCCATTGCCTTCGGAGGTCTCGATCTGGTCGGCGCGCTGCAGCGTCCGGTTGATGCGCTTGACCAGTTCAGGCGCCGCATTGGCCGGGTAGAGCGACTGATCCGGATACATCGCGCCAGCCGTGTTGGCGTCGGCGGCAACCTGCCAGCCCGACAGGTAGATCGCCTTCAGCCCGGCGCGCACCTGCTGCATCGCCTGATTGCCGGACATGGCGCCGAGCGCGTTGACGAAGTCCTCCTCGTGGATGAGCTTCCACAGCCGATTGGCGCCCATTTCGGCAAGGCTCTGGCGGATCTGCACCGAACCGCGCAGACGCTTCACATCCGCCGCCGAGTAGGGTCGTTCGATACCGTCGAAGCGACCTTCCGGCGCCGATGGGACGAGGTTGTAAAAATCAGTCATTGGTCACTCCGAGGAATTGCTGATCTGTGTCAAGGCGTCAATCATTTGAGGGTAGTTGGGTATGACTGGATTTACATTTCTGCGCGAAATCAGCCACAAAAATCAGGTAAACTGAGAGGATATAAGAGAAAACCTGTGTTGCGTTTGACAGAAGTGCGTTGTAAATTTGTCATTATTGTAAAAGGCCCGTGCCCAGGAATTCGTGTAAATTGCTGTAAAGGACAGTCCATGGCTGACCAGAAGATCTTCGCCGGGCCGCGCATCCGCCGCATTCGCAACGCCAAGGGCCTGACCCAGACGGCGATGGCCGAGGGTCTCGGCATTTCGCCGTCCTACCTCAATCTGATCGAGCGCAACCAGCGGCCGCTGACGGTGCAGCTGATCCTCAGGCTGGCCTCCGTCTACAAGGTCGATCCACACGAGCTGCAGGGCGAGGCGAGGGGATCTGTCGCTGCCTTGAAGGAAGTGTTCACCGACCCCCTGCTGGTCGGCGAGTTGCCGGGTGATCAGGAACTGATCGAGCTTGCCGAGGCGGCGCCCAATGCGTCCGCGGCCGTGATAAAGCTGTTCCGCGCCTATCGCGAGCAGGCCGAGCGCCTGTCCGACCTCAACGAATTGCTGGCACGCGAGGGTCGGGCGACGGCGCTTTCCGGCGCCCGCCTGCCGATCGACGAGGTGCACGAGATTTTCGAGCGCCGGCCGAACCATTTCGCTGCCCTCGAGGAGGAGGCCGCGGCGTTCACCTCGGTGCTCGATCCCGGCGACGATCTGTTCGGCGCGCTGAAGGCCTGGCTGAAGCGCGAATATGGCATCGTGGTCAAGGTGCTGCCGGTCGCGACCATGCCGAACTGGCGCCGCCGTTATGATCGTCATTCGCAGCGCCTGTTCCTGTCCGAACGCCTGTCGCCGTTCGACCAGTTGCGCGAAGTCGCGATGGAGGCCTGCCTGATCCGCATGACGGTCGCGGTCGCCGGCGAGATCCAGGCGCTCAAGCTGAGCACCGACGAGGCGCGCCGCCTGGCCCGCTTCGAACTTGGCCGTTATGCGGCGCATGCGCTGATGATGCCCTATCAGGCCTTTCACGCGGCTGCCGTGCGCGCCCGCTATGACATCGATGTCCTGCGTTCGCGCTTCGGGGTCTCCTTCGAACAGGCGGCCAACCGGCTGACCATGCTGCAGCGGCAGGGTGCCTCGGGCGTGCCGTTTTTCATGCTGGAGGTCGACAATGCCGGCAACCGCTTCCGCAAGGCCGGCAGCCAGGGCTTTCCTCAAAGCCGCTTTGGCGGCGGCTGTCCCAAGCTGCCCGTGCATGTCGCCTTCACCCAGCCCGGCCAGGTCTTCGTCGAGGCAGTGGAAATGCCCGACGGCGCCGAGTTCCTGTGCATCGCCCGCACGCTGGAAGGGCCGCAAGGCGCATTCTCGGAACGCCCGCGCCGCACCGCGCTGCTGCTCGGTTGCGACATCGGCTTTCGTGACGATATCGTCTATGGCGCGGCATTGCCCGGTGCGGCAATCACCGCAAAGGCCGGCACCGTCGCGGCGACACCGGTCGGGCCTGCTTGCCGGCTTTGCGAACGCGTCGGCTGCCTGGCGCGGGCAGAACCGCCGGTGACGCGCCCGCTCGGCCTCGACGAGATGGTGACGGGCCTGAGTGCTTTCGATTTTCAGTGACGCCGTGTTCTTCTGAAATGGAGGAAGGTGCCACAATTGTCGGCGGCCGCTGGCTCAGTTCCGGCCTGCGCCTTTGCGTTACGCCAACAGAGCATCTTTTTGTCGTCCCTTGCGCATCGTCCCGTCCACAAGAGCCCGACAGTGGCAGCCATGATCGATACCGCATCGCCGATCGTCGCATCGCCAGCCGTCTCGCCGCGCGAGGAGCGCGTCGGCATGCTTTTGGTCTTCCTGTCGGCGCTGATGTGGAGTTTCGGCGGCGCCATCGCCCGCTTCATCACTGTCGGTGACAGCTGGACGGTCATTTTCTGGCGATCCGTGTGGGCAGCCGCCTTCCTGGTCTGCTTCATGGTTTGGCGTGACGGCTGGCGTGGCATGCTGAAGCTGTTCCGCGACATGGGGTTGCCCGGCCTTGCCGTCGGGATCTGCTTTGCCACGGCATCGACCGCCTTCGTCGTGGCGCTCGCCTACACCACCGTCGCTAACATCCTTTTGATGCAGGCAGGCGTGCCGTTGCTGGCGGCGCTGTTTGCTTGGGCATTGTTTCGCGAAAGGGTTGGTGTCGCGACCTGGGTGGCAATCGCCGCCGTCATCACCGGCGTCGCCATCATGGTGTCGGAATCGCTCGATGGCGCCGTCTCGCCCATGGGCGATGGGCTGGCGCTGTTGATCGCGGTCATGTTTTCGGTCGCCACCGTCATCACCCGGCGGTTCTCCGGCGTCATGCGCACGCCGGAGAACCGCCGGGTGATGACGGTGGCGACGTGCCTCGGCACCATGCTCGCGGCCGGCTTTGCCGTCTCGCAGGCATCGACCCTCGCCGTATCTGGCAGTGACATGGGCTTTCTGTTTGCCTTCGGCGTGGTCAATCTCGGCCTCGGCCTGGCCTTCTTCGCCACCGGCGCGCGACTGATCCCGGCGGCCATCGCGGCGCTGCTCGGCACGTTCGAGCCGATCCTCGGCCCGATATGGGTCTGGCTCATTCATTCCGAGGTGCCGTCGGGGCGCACCATCATCGGCGGCGCGGTTGTGGTCACGGCGCTGCTCGTCCATATCGGGCTCGAATTCAAGCGCCAGGCAAGGCCCGAACGCGCAGGGGTCACCGGGGTGCCGTCACCTAATTGAAGCGGCCTGCAGCTTTGCCATTGACAACGTCGCTGCGGCACGGGCAGGCTGGGAATACGGCAACAACAAGACAGGCGTATCTTGCCAAGTCTCCCAGCCGGTCCGATCGGGACCGGACCATATCGTCGTATCTCTGCCCGCGCCATGGCGAAAGCCTCTGACGGTATTGGCACGCCTCCCAGGCCGCCTCAGGGGCATCCAACCATCGCATCCAACCGCCTGCATGGTCTCGGCAGTTCGCGCTTGTCGCCCCTTGGAAAGCTCAATAGTCTGAAGAAAATGCCGGTCGCGCTGATGTCGCGACGAGCCGGTGAAGGAACACTCATCAAAGGAGAATAGCATGATCCGCAAAGCGCTCTGGCTTTCGGCAACGTCGGCATTCCTGACATTTTTCACCGTCGGCGGTCACGCCGAAGATCGTGTCGTCAACGTCTTCAACTGGTCGGACTACATCGACAGTTCGATCATCGACGATTTCACCAAGGAAACCGGCATCAAGGTCGTCTATGATACCTTCGATTCCAACGAAATCCTTGAGACCAAGCTGCTTGCCGGCGGCAGCGGCTATGACGTCGTCGTGCCCAGCGGCAATTTCCTTGCGCGCCAGATCCAGGCCGGCGTGTTCCAGAAGCTCGACAAGTCGAAGCTGCCCAACATCTCCAACATGTGGGATACGGTTTCGGAACGCACTGCCAAGTACGACCCCGGCAACGAATACTCGGTCAACTACATGTGGGGCACGGTTGGCATCGGCTACAACATCAAGAAGGTGCAGGCGGCGCTCGGCACCGACAAGATCGACAGCTGGGATGTCTTCTTCAATCCCGACAGCCTGGCCAAACTGAAGGACTGCGGCGTCTACGTGCTGGACTCGCCGGCCGACATCATTCCGGCTGCACTGAAATATCTCGGCCTCGACCCGAACAGCACATCGCCCGACGATATCGCCAAGGCCGAGGAGACCTTGCTCAAGGTCCGACCTTATATCAGGAAGTTCCATTCCTCCGAATACATCAACGCGCTCGCCAACGGCGATATCTGCCTGGCCGTCGGCTGGTCGGGTGACGTGTTCCAGGCCCGCAACCGCGCGGTCGAGGCCAAGCAGGGCGTCGAGATCGGCTATTCCGTGCCGAAGGAGGGTGCGCAGATGTGGTTCGACCAGATGGCGATCCCTGCCGACGCGCCGCATGTCGCAGAGGCGCTCGAGTTCATCAACTACATGATGAAGCCGGAAGTTATCGCCAAGTCGTCGAACTACGTGCTCTACGCAAACGGCAACAAGGCTTCGCAGCAATTCGTCGACAAGGCACTGTTGGAGGATCCCTCGGTTTATCCCGATGCCGAGACCATAAAAAAGCTCTACACCGTCTCGCCATACGATCCCAAGACCCAGCGCGTCATCACGCGCACCTGGACCAAGATCGTCACCGGCCAGTAAGCAATCCGACACGGTCCCGGCAGCCACCTGCCGGGACCGTTTTTACCTGGGGCAAGAAGCAAGAAAATCAGGACGGAGTGGGACATGAAATCGCTTGGCAGCATCCGCAGGGATTTTGCACCGTGGAACGACCCGAACGCCAAGCCGTACATCCAGTTCGACAACGTCACCAAGAAGTTCGGTGACTTCACCGCCGTCAACAATCTGTCTCTGACCATCTTCGAGCGCGAGTTCTTCGCGCTGCTCGGTGCTTCCGGTTGCGGAAAGTCGACGCTGCTCAGAATGCTCGCCGGCTTCGAGGAGCCGACAGCCGGCCGCATTCTGCTCGATGGCCAGGATCTGCGCGGCATCCCGCCCTACCGGCGGCCTGTCAACATGATGTTCCAGTCCTATGCGCTGTTCCCGCATATGACGGTCGAGAATAACATCGCCTTCGGCCTCAAGCAGGACGGCATGCCGAAGCCCGAAATCGCATCGCGCGTTGCCGAGATGCTGAAGCTGGTCAAGCTCGAGCAGTTCGCCAAGCGCAAGCCGCATCAACTGTCCGGCGGCCAGCGCCAGCGCGTCGCGCTCGCCCGCTCGGTCGCCAAGCGGCCGAAGGTGCTGCTGCTCGACGAGCCGCTCGGCGCGTTGGACAAGAAGCTGCGCGAAGAGACGCAGTTCGAACTGATGGACCTGCAGCAGAATCTCGGCCTGACCTTCGTCGTCGTCACCCACGACCAGGAAGAGGCGATGACCATGGCCGATCGCATCGCCATCATCGACAAGGGCGAGGTGATGCAGGTGGCAACGCCGGCCGAAGTTTACGAGGCGCCGGGATCGCGTTTCGTCGCTGGCTTCGTCGGCAACGTGAATATGTTCGAGGGCAAGATCGCGCGTGGCGAGGCGGGCAGCGCCAGCATAGAC
>NZ_RZRP01000275.1:0-7146 GCF_003997795.1 Mesorhizobium sp. M7A.F.Ca.US.005.03.2.1
ACGCAGCGGTGTGAGACGGGCATTCTTGTGGATGTTCATTCGGACCCTCCGATGGATGCTGAAGCGTGGTAACTCCAGTCTCCTCGGTCCGGTCCGAATGGACAACCTCTCGAAAGCTCACACCTAGGATGGGTGCTGCCACGCGGCTCGGACTCAGCGTGCATTATCACGTAAATGTTGAGAGAATGAATGGCGCCGCGAAGGGCAATTCCAGCCGTCCAAAGCGACAGGCGTGTCGCGGCCTCGACATTGCAGTGGCGCTTACCTAACACGGCCTCACACTGCCCTCTAAACGGCCCCGAATTTGAACTGACGGCCCCTGGCCGGTTCATCGGGCAGGTCAAGGGCTAGGTGTAGTACACAGGGCTCATAACTTTCAGTTTCTAGTTGGTACGATGGGCCGTGGACGGTCGATGCAGACTTCAAGATGGCGAACGAAGCTCTCCATGCGTGCGTTGTCGAGGCAAGTGCCTTTGCCATGCTCGCGACTGGAGAGATTTCAAAATGAGCCTTGTAAGCGGAGAATGCCGCCGACGCTGTTCGGCTTGCTCGTGCCCTTGACGGCGGTAGGCTCGGCAGGGCCGAGGCCAGAGTTGCCGTAGTGGTCGTAATCGACCTCGGCTGTGACCGTGAAGCCGGGAACGACCATGTAGGCGACGTTTGCAGCCACACCAGCATCCTTGAGCTGATCACCCGAGACCTGAAGGTTGAACGAAGTTTTCTCGTCAAACTCGTAGGTGGCGCCCGCCCAGAAAGCCCACTGGCCGTTCCAGATTTTGTACGAGCCGCGCCCATGATTGGCAATTGCGCCGTTTGAGTCCTCGTTGAGACTGGCATTGGAACCGTAGCCGAAGAGTCCAAACAGCGACAGCTGGTTTGTGACAGCGACGTCGACGCGGATCTTGCCGGCAAAAGCTTCGTAATTGCTGTCATAAGCCGCGACGCCGATGATCGAGCCCCAGCCTTGCGTGTATTTCAAGCCGGCGACAACGTGCGGAATATAGCTGTCGATAGTACCGGCTGAGCCCGATCCTTGTTCGAGCGAAATCACAGTCGAAATGCCGTTGCCGGCGTCGAAGTGGTACTGAGCCACGTTGGTGTCGAAGCCGGCCGACGGAACGAGCATACTATCGAGAACGTTGCCAGCGTAGCTTGCAAACGTATCGAAGGCCGACCCCTCCTTGCCAACTCGCAGGCCTCCCAGCTCGACCCAGGCAGAAGCCAGTGCGAGGCCGCTGTTGAAATCATAGTTCTGAGGACTGTCATGCGAGTTAGCGCTGTTGCCAAAATTCACCTGGGTTTCGGTATAGGTCGTCAACGCGCCGAGCTCGGTCTGCTGGCCGGTCCAAGTTTTGAACGTGAAGCGTGTGCTGTTTCGCCAAGTGCCTTGGTCCTCGCCAGTTCTCACGTCCGAGGTTCTTGCGCTGTCATACGATCGGACGTCACCCAGGCCGATATCGTAACGGACATAGCCGCCGATGCGCAGGCAGGTCTCGGTGTTGGGAATATAGGAATATCCCGAGCCGAGGACGTCGCAGATCTTGATGTACTCGGCCGGTTCCCGCTCGGCGCCAGCTGCTCGACCGACGGAAATGGTCATCAGAGCAGTTAAGCCGAGAAGAGGACTCTTGATGTACATGTCTAGATCTCCATGAAGGAATAAAAAGGATAGAGGCGAAAGAGCAAGCTTTTCCTCTAAATTTTGTGCGTGTTGTCTCCAATATGTGGACGCCAAAGCGCTTGACACGAGAGGTGAGCCAGCGTAAAAGCCACATGTACTTATAATAGTGTTTTCTGCTAGGAGATTCATTATCGTTTACATGTGAAACACTCCGGTCGGACCGCTGCAGCTCTCCGAATAGAGCAGCAAGCGACATGCCAACCTGAAGCGTAGATGCGGCCGACACCAAAATCGGGCCGACGCGCCTTCGTCTCGCTGGAATCACTTTTTTTGAGGGTCACTGCGAAAAGAAATGTGCGACACGGTTCGCCATGTTCGATATGTGACAGTCTCGTTTAACAGCGACGGCTTCCCGTCTGACCGCAACGGAGGCCGCGCCATCCGCTACCGAGAAGGATCACTGCGCGTACGCTCCGCAAGGGCTGCGCCAGGAACAGAGGGCGTGCACGTCCGAGGCGTCGCATGGTGGCCGCAGCACCTTTTCGCCGCTGTAAGTTCGCCGTGCAGGTACATTGCGCGGCCGGAAGCGAGAGGGAGCGCACCCTGAAACGGCTGCCTACGGCTCGCCTCGAGTAATTGGCGATGAACAGTATTCTCGAGAACTTAGTCTCGACGGAAAGAGCAACGAAAGGAAGCCGCTTGGACGAGCACGATCCGAAGGAAGAACCGATCGAGACCATTTTCCGCAACGGCACAATCACTGCCGTGGGTATCCTGCTTGCCTTTTCCCTCGGCTTCCTCACTCATTGGGCCGCGAACCCCTTGCCATGGCAACTCTACGATCTGTTCGCCGTAGTGCCGATCCTGCTCGGCATCGCACTGCAGATGAGAGCGCTGTCCATGCTGCTCGACATGAGTTCCTTGCGGCGCCCCATCTACGAACGCGCCAATCGCATTTTCATGGTCGGCCTCATCCAGACCGCGTGTGGCGTCGGCATGGCCATCTTGGTCGATCTTTTCGGGATATCGGTAGGGGGCACGCTGCCCGGCGCTTGACGACAAGCCACACCGCTCTTCGCTCGAAGCGACGTCAAGCCGGGGAACCTTGTGCACCCCCTAGCGGCGTCCTCCTTTCATCAAATGAGCCGACGTCAGCTTTAGAGCGTCTCGGTGGCTAAAGCCGGTATGGTTTTTCGGCCGGCAGGGAAGGCCGCTGGCTGGACCTGGATGGCGTCTGAACGAGGCTTGACAGGTCCGTTGCGTCGGACATGAATTTCGCATTGCAAAGTTCTTCCGCAGACGCCTCAAGCACACTGCACTGGCGTCACGTACTCAGACGTTGAATGCGGCACCGCACCATCACCTCAGGCGCAACCATGGCACGCGCGCTCCCCGGCGTGGTTGACCCCATCCTGTCCAAACGAGACTGCGACATAAGCGGGACGCACTGACTTAGGTCAGAGACCAGGACGAGCGCGCAACGAAAGAATGATGGATGAGCGACGTGGGATGACAGCTCCTTGCACACCTCAATCCTGACAAAGTACCGGGACCCCCGGCCGCCTTGGTATACCATCTATCCGACTGTGCCAGACTTCTCTGCGGCAGTTGGTGCTGACGATTATGAGGAATGGCTGGGGGGCCTCCCGGCCGACGAATCGGTGTCGCTCTATTTCCACATTCCGTTTTGCCGATCCATGTGCTGGTATTGCGGCTTCCCTACCGCGGTCATCCGTCGCAACGGCCCGATCCTTAATTATTTAGCGGTGCTGCGTCAGGAGATCAGTTTGGTGTCGGAGCAAGTGCGGCAAGGGCTGCCGGTGAGCGATGTGCATTTCGGCGGCGGAACGCCTCACCTTATCGGGCCAGCCGAGCACTTGGCGCTGATGGAATTTCTACGCCGCCACTTCGCTTTCAGCAAAACTGCTGCGATCGCCGTGGAGATCGATCCCCGAACGTTCACACCGGAAATGGCCGAAGCCCTGGCAGCTAACGGTGTCAACCGCGCGAGCATCGGATGCAGAGCTTTGATCCCGATGTGCAAAGGCGATCAATCGGATCCAGAGTAAGGTGCAGACGGCCGCTGCAGTCCAAAATCTCCGCCGGCATGGCGTTGGCCATATCAACTTCGACCTCATCTTCGGTCTACCGAAACAGACTGTGCAGTCCTGCATCCAGACCGCGATGGCTGCGGTCGCCATGCGCCCCAACCGGCTTGCGGTGTTCGGATACGCGCATATTCCTTCCGTGATAAAGAATCAGCGCCTAATCGAGCAGGCAGGTCTACCGGACGGCGATCTTCGCGCCGAACAGGCTGCAACTGTCGCCGAGACACTGGTTGGCGCTGGCTACCGGGAGATCGGGCTCGATCATTTCGCTCCGCCGGACGACGAACTTGCGCTAGCGCCAGAAGACCGGGCGCCTACGGCGTAATTCGCTGGGATACTCGGCCGATACTTGCAAAACGTGATCGGCTTCGGCGCGTCGGCTATTGGCCGAGTCCGCGAGGGGTATGTTCAGAACGAAGTAACACGGGATTCTTACGCCCGGCACATCGCAAGTGGACGTCTGGCGACATCAAAGGGTCACCGTCTGACCGACGATGACCGGGTGCGCGCAGCGATCATCGAGCGACTGATGTGCGATTTGGAGGCCGACGTGCCGACCATCTGTGCCGCCCACGAAATCGAACCAGCTCGTTTTCTCGATTCAGTTGAGAGTTTGGTGACGCTGGCTGAGGAGGGGATCCTGGACGTCGAAAACGGCTTCATCCGCGTGCGGCCGGAGCACCGCTTTGTTGTTCGCGCCGTTGCTGCTGCATTCGATGCTTTTCTCGCGAATCGATGAGTTGAGGCCACGACGCCGAAAGGCATCAGACCTTGTTTGGCGCTCGTCGGCATGGGCTCTCGCAGAAGACTCCGCAAGCGTATGCAGGGGACTTCCACTTGACGCCGCGTTCACCATCATCTCGCCTGGGTGCGCGCGAAAGCGCACAACCCGGAGCACGCTGCTCTCGGTGTGAGGCTGTGCTCTGCAAAGCACCGGTGATCCACCCTGTCCCTGGACAGCAGCTTGATGGCGTCATCTTGGAGGACGAGAAAAGATTGTCGAGGTACGGGTACGAATTGCCTCGGTCGTCCGTTCAATCGAAAGCACTGTCTGCGGAGGCACCTCTCCTTCATGCAGTGACAGGAGATGCTGGGCGACTTCCTTATCTGCTGCGGTGAGTCGATGATTTAGGCGGAGAAAGTCCATCCAGGTGGGGGTGCGGAATGTCTCCGTCCAAAGTGACGGTGTTTGCAGATTTCGCTGGAGCGTCCAGTTTCGTGCACCGGCACGGCTCTGGACGTGTCGCCGCGTGCGCATGGAGCCCAGAAAGGCCTCGATATTTTCCTCCGATATCAAATACTCGACCTTGGCCACGATAGGGCCACTTCTGGGTTTCAGATCGAGAGCCACGTCCGGCGGATGAAAAACTGAACTTTCTTGATCGGTTTCTTCCCAGGGACGGACCGGCAACACGATCCCCGCTGCTGCAACCAGCAACAGAGCGCCTGCGGCGCCCTCCAATGCTGAGGTCAAGGAATAGTTTTGCGCGACAGAACCCCAGATCCAGCTGCCAGCAGCCATACCGCCTGCGCTCAAGGCGTAGTAAATGGAGAGCGTGCGGCCTACAACCCACCTTGGGCTTGCCAACTGCCCCGACACGTCAATGCCCGTCCAGGTGATAAGCCAACCCGCTCCGCCGAGCGCCAGCGAAATGGCCGCCACAGGAAGCGACGATGTAAGGGCAAGGGAGAGGCAACAGACTGCACAAGCCACAGAGGCGAAGGCCACCAGCCTGTTTTGAGACGTGACCTTCCTCAAGAAGCCGTTGCCCATACCCGCGATGAAAGCACCCATGCCGAAGCCGGCCAATAAGATACCGTAGACAATTGGCCCACTCTTCAACTGATCCCGGACGACGAGGGGGAGCAACGCCAGAATGGAGATGCTTGCCAACCCGAAAAGAGCGGCTCGGGCGGTCGCTGCCCTGATCTCCAAAGACATCGCCGTAAAGCGCACTCCGTCATGAATTGCCGTCGTCATTCTCTCACGAGGGAGAGGCGAAGAGCGGACCTCCCATTTGGTGCGCCATATCGCGCTTATGGGCGCCAGATCACTCACCGCAGCCAAGGCGAAAGCGGCCAGCGGCCCAAAGACGGCCAGGATCACGCCCCCCAAGGCTGGACCAACGCTGCGCACAATGTTGTATCCGACGGACATAAGCGTCACTGCGGCCGGAATGTCGCGTTTGTGAAGGATATCGCCGACCGAAGCGTGCCAAGCCGGATCATTCAAGGCAAAGCCGCAGCCGGCCAGGAAACCTAACCCGAGAATCAGCCAAGGACTGACAAATCCCAGACCCACAGAAATCATCAGCGTCGTCGACGCCGATGCTATCAGGCAGTGTCCCGCAAACATCACCCACCGGCGGCTGAAGTTGTCGGCAATGGCTCCGGCGAAAACTGAGAGGAAGAACACCGGCAATGTGGATGCGGCCTGGACGAGTGCCACCATGAGGTCGGACGCTGAAATCGTTGCCATAAGCCAACTGATGGCGACCGTTTGCACTAGCCAACCGAGGCTGGAAATCTGGGTGGCCGCCCAAATTGAGCGAAACACCTTGTTTCGAAATGGGGCGAGCGTCTTTGAAACGGGCGGTTGGGGATTTTCGCTCTGCATGAGGTATTGCTGGCCTTCGATGAGCGCTGCGATTTGAGCAAGCGGGTCGATACTTAGACATCGCGGAGCACCGCACGGACCCCAGCTCTATGGAGCTTGCCGGCGACTATTTGCGTATTGAGCCATTCTCATAGTCTCATTCATGAGCAGTCCTGTGCGCAAGCATTGCTTTGCTAAATTCCCACCACAAGCGCGCCGCCGCTGAGACCCGCACCCGCTGCCGCCAAGAGGACTTTCTCGCCAGGCCGAAACGGCTGCGCCCGATGGGCCAGCGACAATGAGAGCGGGATCGTCGCGGCGGAAGAGTTGCCATATTCGGCGATCGTCTTGACGATCGAGTGATCAGCGATGCCGAGGTTCCTGCCGACCGCGTCGAAAATGCGCGCATTGGCCTGATGCGGCACGAAACGATCGAGGTCTTGCGGCCTCAGTCGGGCAGCAGTGAGCGCATCTCTCGAGCAGGCGGTCATCATCTCCACGGCCTTGCTGAATACTTCACGGCCGTCAGTGATCGTCATCCGTGTCTGCGCGAGGTCGAGGTCGGCATGGAACGGAGTGTTGCTTCCCCCGGCGGGAATCTGGATTAGCCCGTAGCGCGAGCCGTCGGAATCCACCGAAGCGCCGAGAATGCCTCGATCCGGGTCATCGCAAGGACTGATCACCATGGCGCCGGCGGCATCGGCAAACAGCACGGCGCTGGCGCGCTCGGCCAAATTGATGCGGTGGCTGAGGATGTTGGCGGCGATGACAAGGCTCGCTTTGCCGTGCAGGCGGGTGAACCCGTCGGCGAACATCAGCGC
>NZ_RZRP01000276.1:0-7131 GCF_003997795.1 Mesorhizobium sp. M7A.F.Ca.US.005.03.2.1
GAAATCGAGCGCGCGGCTTGCCATGTCGAAACGGCCAACGGGAATTCGCACCAGCGCCGGCTTGCCGGTAGCGAGCACCGGCACCAGGCCACGCAGCACGCTGTCTTCGTGATGGCCGCCATGCTGCATGTCGAGCGTGACGGCATCGAAACCCTGCTTGGCGACGATCTCGACCGTCAAGGCATCCGGCACACCGGACCATGCGGTGAACAACGTTTCATCGGCCGCGAGGCGGGACTTCAGGGACATGAACTCTTTCCTTGTTAGCGACCGCAGTTTCAGCCGGAAACCGCGGCAAAGGCAAAGAAAAACCGCCCGGATAGGCCGGGCGGTCGATTGGTCCAGCGTATGGCCGCGGGATCAGCGCATGGCCCGGATCAGGTGTTCTTGATCTGCTCGATCGCCTGCGCCATCAGTTCGTCCATGGTGCGGCGGATCTGGTGGTCCGACTGCTCGACGCCGGCCGCGTCGAAATCCCCGCGGATCTTGCGGAACACGTCGTGGTCGCCGGCCTCCTCGATGTCGGAGATAACCACTTCCTTGGCATAGGCGTCGGCATCGGCGCCGGACTTTCCGAGCTTTTCGGCGGCCCACAGGCCGAGCGCCTTGTTGCGGCGCGCCGAGGCCTTGAACCGAAGCTCCTCGTCGAATGCGAATTTACGCTCAAAGCCCTCTTCACGGTCTTTCATGCTGCTCATGGCGTCCCTCCGGGTCAAATTCGATTCGTTGGCGGTGAATATGTGCGTTGTCAAAGCACAAACCAAAAGGTCGCGGGCCGGTCAATATGCTTCATCGCATGCTGCGCTGCGGCATTTCAGTCCCGAAAGCGGTTGATTGGAAGGATTTGCCGATTGAGCAAACGATGTGATTGGGATAGACCCGGCATTGAACCCTACCGTAGCCGCACTATTTCAGGCAGACGGACAGGAAATGGTCTGATACCGCCTGTCCGGAACCTCAGAGAAAAATCAGATGAAAAATCGCCGCCGCATTTATGAAGGCAAGGCCAAGATACTCTATGAGGGACCCGAACCGGGCACGCTTATCCAGTTCTTCAAGGATGATGCAACCGCGTTCAACAAGAAGAAGCATGAGGTCATCGACGGCAAGGGCGTCCTCAACAACCGCATTTCCGAGTATATTTTCAACCATTTGAACCGCATGGGCATTCCGACCCATTTCATCCGCCGGCTGAACATGCGCGAGCAGTTGATCAAGGAGGTCGAGATCATTCCGCTCGAAGTGGTGGTGCGCAATGTCGCCGCCGGCTCGCTGTCCAAGCGGCTCGGCATCGAGGAAGGCACCGTTCTGCCGCGCTCGATCATCGAATTCTATTACAAGGCCGACGCGCTCGACGACCCGATGGTGTCGGAAGAGCACATAACCGCGTTCGGCTGGGCGAGCCCGCAGGAAATCGACGACGTGATGGCGCTGGCCATCCGCGTCAACGACTTCCTCTCCGGCCTGTTCATGGGCGTCGGCATCCAGCTCGTCGACTTCAAGATCGAATGCGGCCGCCTGTTCGAAGGCGACATGATGCGCATCGTCGTCGCCGACGAGATCTCGCCGGACTCCTGCCGCCTGTGGGACGTGGCGACGCAGGACAAGCTCGACAAGGACCGTTTCCGCCGCGACATGGGCGGCCTCGTCGAGGCCTACCAGGAAGTTGCCCGCCGCCTCGGCATCATGAACGAGAACGAGCCGCCGCGCCCGACCGGCCCGGTGCTCGTCGCCTCGACCGACGGCCTCAAAGGCAAGCCGCACTGATCGCGGTTTGCGACCCGATAATCAGAACAGGAGCATGTCCAGCGTGATCAAGGCCCGCATTACCGTCACCCTCAAGAACGGCGTGCTCGACCCGCAGGGCAAGGCGATCGAACACGCATTGTCCGGCCTGGGCTTCGGCGGCGTCGGCACGGTGCGGCAGGGCAAGGTGTTCGATGTCGAGCTGGCGGAAAGCGACAAGGCCAAGGCCGAAGCCGACCTCAAGGCCATGTGCGACAAGCTGCTGGCGAATACGGTGATCGAGAATTATAGTGTGACGCTTACCTAAGGCTGTGCCGGAGGCACGGATGCCTGAAGTCACGAATGAACTGATGTACGAGCTTCTCGAGATTGTAGCGATCAGGCTTGCAGGCGTTGAGCACGCAAACGGACGTCAACAATATCTACGCGATAGCAGGCCGTATCGATCAACATCTTGAACGGATTGAGCAGCGCCTCGAGTTGCGCTAACTCGCCGAAGCACAAAGGCCTTACGAACGAAATGAAATCAGCCGTCGTCCTCCTGCCTGGCCTCAATCGCGACCGCGACATGATCGCGGCGCTGACCAAGATTTCGGGAACACCGCCGGTCACCGTCTGGCAAACCGACACCGAAATCCCCGATGTCGATCTGATCGCCATTCCGGGCGGTTTTTCCTTCGGCGACTATCTGCGCTGTGGCGCGATCGCCGCGCGCATGCCGGTCATGCGGGCAGTGGCCGAAAAAGCGGCCGCGGGCGTGACGGTCATCGGCGTCTGCAACGGTTTCCAGATCCTGGTCGAGGCCGGCTTGTTGCCGGGCGCCTTGATGCGCAACACCTCGCTGAAATTCGTCTGCCGGCAGGTGAAGCTCGAGATCACCAATGCCAACACCATGTTCACCCGCCGCTATCAGCCGGGCCAGATCATCCGCTCGCCGGTCGCGCATCATGACGGCAATTATTTCGCCGACGCCGACACGCTTGCCCGTCTCGAAGGCGAAGGCCAGGTGGTGTTCCGCTATGCCGAGGGCACCAACCCCAACGGCTCGATCAACGACATTGCCGGCATCGTCAACAGCCAAGGCAATGTGCTCGGGCTGATGCCGCATCCGGAAAACCTGATCGAAGCAGCCCATGGCGGTACCGACGGCCGCGGACTGTTCGAGAGCGCCCTCGGCATCGCTGCCTGACGATATCGAAGCGAACAGCTTGAAAACAGCCGGACATTCCTGTCTCTTTGGAGCAAGTCTGGTTCATTGGGGAGAGAGACGGTCATGAAACTCTATTCGCGGCCGTTGTCGCCCTACTCGTCGATCGTGCGGGCATTGGCCTACATCAAGGACGTACCACTCAAGATCATCGCGCCGCCGCCCGGTTTTCCCATCCCGGAAGAGTTTCGCGCCATCTCGCCGATGAACCGGATTCCGGTGCTGATCACCGGCTCGGGCGAGACGATTGTCGAATCGGTGGTCATCGCCGAATATCTCGAGGAACGGTTTCCAGAACCGGCGCTGCTGCCCCCCGATTCCAAGGACCGTGCGCTGGTGCGCATGTTCGCCCGCATCACCGATCTCGATGTGCTGACCCCGTTGATGAAGCTTTTCGAGCTTCATTCCGTGCCGAAGCGCAACAATGCCGAGATCGACGCTCAGTTCGCCCGCCTGCATCATGGACTGGCGGCAATCGAGGCCCGTATGGCGCAAGGGCCCTTCGCACTCGGCGACGACATCAGCTTCGCCGATGCCTGGCTGACGCCGACGCGGTTCATCTTCAACAATTTCCGCGCCATGACAGGACGCCACGACCTGCTCGACGCCTATCCCAAATTCGACGCCTACCAGCAGATCGCCTCGCAACACCCGGCATTGTCGCGTGTGTGGGGCGAGATGACCGACGGCTTGAAAATCTTCCTGTCCGAGCTTGAGATGGGTGCCGCTTGATCAAGTCGAGGACGATCGCGCTGGTCGCCGCGGCGGGCTTTGTGCTGGCATCCTGCCAGTCGACGCCAAAGAGCACGCCTGTTCCCTCGGGCAAAAGTGCAGCGCTGCTGGCCATGGAACAAGTGGCGATCGCCGCCCACAAATGCTGGATCGCCAGCAAGGACCCGGCCTTCAAACCGTATCAGATGGCCAATGAGCTGAATTCGTTCAGCGGCACGCCGCGTTTCCTGCTGGTTCCGGCCAAGCACTATGGCGGCAAACCTTTGCTGGTCGTGCAGGCGCAAGGCAATTCTAGCCGTGTCGACGTCTTCGGACCGCTGATGAACGATCCGCTCGGCGCCCGCATCGGCTCCGACATTTCCCGCTGGCAGGCCGGCAATCCGGCCTGCGCCGCGACGGCCTAGCCCATGGGCCGCTTTCTGCAGATTGTGGGGCTGGTCATCGGTCTGGCCGGGCTCATCCTGCAGTTCTGCATCAGCATTCCTGCATCGATGGAAGCAGGCCGCAGCCTGCTTGGCTCCGTCATTTTCGTCTTCAGCTTCTTCACCATCCTGACCAACATCGGCGCGGTGCTGGTGTACACGTCGCTGCTGTCACCCACCTTCTATGCCTGGCTGCCGGCCTTTGCAGGGGCGCGGATGCGCACCGGCGTTGCGGTTTCGATCGCACTGGTCTTCATCATCTACGCAACGGTTCTGGCACGACTCTGGCAGCCGCAGGGACTGTTCCTGCTCTGCGATGTTCTCCTGCACTACGTCACGCCGGTGCTGTTCGTGCTGTGGTGGCTGATATCGGGCGCCGACGGCCGGACACGCTGGAGCGACATTTCGTGGTGGGTGATCTATCCCATCGCTTATCTGGTCTATGCGCTGGTGCGGGCGCCGCTTGCCGGCGAGGTGCCCTACCCTTTCCTGAACATCGCCAAGAACGGCGCGACCAGCGTCGTCATCTCAGCTGCAGCCATCACCGGACTTTTCCTCGTGCTGTGCGTGGTCGCCGTCCTTGCGGACCATGCCGTTGCACGCACCAGGGCGTCGAGGGTCCGTTAGAACTGTGCGGACCTTCTGTCCGGATTTCCCGGGACCATCATCTTTCCCAAACCGGTTCCCACTTTTGGGATCACGGTCAGTCCCAGAACGGCCTGATGCCCTCGCGGTGGGCGTCGCAGCGCGTGACGCCGATATCCTTGAGCTGGTCGTCGGTCATCTCCAGCAGAGCCAACCGGCTGCGGCGGCGATCCAGCAGGTTGTCGATCCATCCTGCCAGCGACCTCAGCACGCGCACAAGGCGGCTGACAAAGCCGCGCTGAGCCGACGGGCGTGTCGATTGGGCCGATAATGCAGCGCTCGAATGACGTATTGTCGCAATTGTATTCATTTTCTTTCTGCCAAAGTCCTAAATTGTACCCTTTTGGCACGCGATTGATATGTATTGACTCATCTATCGGTGCAATATAGAAAATTGTCACCATGACAAATTGGCTTCCAGATCTCACTGCCGGCTCCGGCCCGCTGTATCAGCGGCTGGCGGATTCCATCGAGACGGACATCGATCGGGGCGTGATCGATGCCGGCGCAAAGTTGCCGCCGCAGCGCGACCTCGCCTACGACATCGGCACCACCGTCGGCACGGTCGGCCGGGCCTATCAATTGCTGCGCGAGCGTGGGCTGGTGAGCGGCGAGGTCGGGCGTGGAACCTATGTGCTCGGCCAGCGCGCGAAGCCGGATTTTCCGGCTCCGGACGTCGGCGGCGAAGGCACGCGCTATATCGATGCGCCTAAAGGCAAGCTGCGTTTCGACAGCACCGCAGCACCTGATATCGGCCAGGGCGACATTGTCGCCGGTGTCCTGTCGCGCACGGCGCAGGACCATCCGCATGAGATTTCGAGCTACACCAGGGATTTCCCCGAACGATGGTACGAAGCCGGCGCCCGCTGGTTGGCGCGCAATTCCTTTCGCCCGGATGCCGACACCATCGTTCCCACGCTCGGCACCCATGCGGCGGTGATGGCGGCGATCGCGGCGCTCACCATGCCTGGCGACTATGTTGCCTTCGAGCACCTCACCTACTCGCAGGTTTCCCGCAGTGCCGGCTTGATCGGCAGGCGCACCGCGTTGGTGGCATCGGACGATGAAGGCATCGATCCGCAGGATTTCGAGCGCGTCTGCGCGCAAAAGCATCCCAAAATGATCTTCCTGATGCCGACGGCGCAGAATCCGACGCTGGCCACCTTGTCGGCGGCGCGCCGCGAAGCGATCGCCCATGTCGCACGCGAATACAATGTCGTCCTCATCGAGGACGACCTCTATGGCAATCTGACCGATGATCCGACGCCGTTGCTGGCCGAATATGCTCCTGAGAGGACCATTGTCGCGGGCGGCCTGTCGAAGTCGGTCGCAGCCGGTGTGCGCGGCGGCTGGCTTTCCTGCCCGCCCGCCTACCGCCACCGCATCCGCGTCGCCCACAAGATGATGACCGGCGGCATGCCCTTCCTGCTGGCGGAGGTGAATACAAGGCTGGTGCTGTCCGGTCAGGCGGATGAGATACGAAAGCGCAGCATCGCCGAAATCAGCGCCCGCATCGCCATCGTACGCGAGACTTTGGCCGGCTTCGCCTTCAAGTCGCATGACAGGGTGCCCTTTGTCTGGCTGACCCTGCCCGACCCCTGGCTTTCCGGCACCTTCAAGAACGCTTGCCTGGAGCACGGCGTGCTGATCGACGACGAGGACGAATTCAAGGCCGGCCGTTCCGAGCAGGTTTTCCATGGCGTCCGCTTCGGCGTTTCGCAGCCGAGACAGCGCGGGGATATCGCTGAAGGCGTTGCGGTGATCCGGCGACTTCTCGATGAAGGCCGCGCCGGCTACGACAGCTTCTCCTGACACTGCGTGGCTTTGTCCGGTTTTCCGTCGTTTTTCGTCAATCCATGGGTGTATCGGCCGCAAGGCTTGCGATAAGACGGGACTCAAAATCCCAACGTCCCGGATAAAAATCGCCGCCCATGACCATTTCCAATTCCGTGCCGATCACCCCCGAGCTCATTGCCTCACACGGGCTCAAGCCCGACGAGTACCAGCGCATTCTCGACCTCGTCGGGCGCGAGCCGAGCTTCACCGAACTCGGCATCTTCTCGGCGATGTGGAATGAGCACTGCTCCTACAAATCCTCGAAGAAATGGCTGCGCACGCTGCCGACCACCGGACCTCAGGTCATCCAGGGGCCGGGCGAGAATGCTGGCGTGGTCGACATCGGCGATGGCGACTGCGTCGTCTTCAAGATGGAGAGTCACAACCACCCATCCTACATCGAGCCCTACCAGGGTGCGGCGACCGGCGTCGGCGGCATATTGCGCGACGTCTTCACCATGGGCGCGCGGCCGATCGCGGCGATGAATGCGCTGCGTTTTGGTGCGCCCGACCATCCCAAGACCAGGCACCTCGTTTCAGGCG
>NZ_RZRP01000277.1:0-7115 GCF_003997795.1 Mesorhizobium sp. M7A.F.Ca.US.005.03.2.1
GCGCATGCTCGACCCGCTGGTCGTCGGCGACGAGCATTATGGCGTCGCCCGCCAGGTGCAGTCGATCCTCCAGCGCTACAAGTCGCTGCAGGACATCATCGCCATCCTGGGCATGGACGAGCTGTCGGAAGAAGATAAGCAGACCGTGGCCCGCGCCCGCAAGATCGAGCGCTTCCTGTCGCAGCCCTTCTTCGTCGCCGAAGTGTTCACCGGCGCCCCGGGCAAGCTGGTCGACCTCGCCGACACCATCAAGGGCTTCAAGGGCCTCTGCAACGGCGACTACGATCACCTTCCGGAAGCTGCCTTCTACATGGTCGGCGGCATCGAGGAAGCGGTCGAGAAAGCACAGCGCCTCGCGGCTGAAGCGGCGTAATCAAGCGAATAGCGAATAGGGAGTAGCGAATAGGGAATATGGGCCGGCGAATTCTTCTTCTGACTACTCGCTGCTCGCTATTCGCTATTCGCTAAATTGATCATGGCTGAAGCTTTCAAGTTCGAACTGGTCTCGCCGGAGCGCCTGCTTGTTTCCGAGCAGGTTGAATCCGTCGTCATTCCGGGAGCCGAAGGCGAGATGACCGTGATGGCGCATCACGCGCCGGTCATGACGACGATCAAGCCGGGTGTCGTCACCGTAAAGACCGCAGCGGGCGGCGAAGAACGCTATGTGGTGTTCGGCGGCTTCGCCGACATCGTTCCGGCCGGCTGCACGCTGCTGGCGGAATCGGCTGTCGCGGTGAAGGATGTCGACCGCGCCGATCTCGCGCGCCGCATCCAGGAAGCCAAAGAAGACGCCACTGATGCCAAGGACGACGAGGCTCGCAGCAAGGCGGAACAGTTCCTTAGCCAGCTCACCACGCTGGAAGGCGCCATCCTGCCGGCTTGAAATTCGGTTCGATGAAAGAGTAAAAAGCGGGGCCTTGCCTCGCTTTTTTGTTTAAATGCCCAAGGCTGCGAAAGCCAATGTCGGGCCGTCTCGTCGCAGGTGGACGAGATGCACGGCCACGAGCTCGATCAAGGTCTGGCGCTCGGCATGGTCCCTGGCGAAGCCGGCGAGGTCGAACACCGCGGTCACGGTTTCGTTCGCCGGCAGTTGCTCGCCCAAAAGTGCCGTCAACGCCGCGTCGAGCGGATCCGTGAAATGGCCCTCCGGCAAGGTTTTTCCTCGTGCGGCGCAAGCAGCGATCCAGGCAGCCACCACCAACGTGAGATGGACCAGCTCGGTACCGGCTTCTAGACATTCGATGGCGGAAGCGACGATGCGCTGCGGCAATTTCTGGCTGCCGTCATTGGCGATCTGCGCCGTACGGTGGGCAAGTGCAGTGTTGGCAAAACGCTCAGCGAGCTCCGCGGTATAAGCGCTCGTGTCGAGCCCGGCATCCTCGGGCAGGGTCGGGATGGCTTCGGCCCACAATGCATCGACGAATTGCCGGATCGCCGGGTCGGCGAAGGCGCGGTCGACGGTGGCATGACCGCTGAGCAGGCCAAGATAGGCGATGGCCGAATGCGAGCCGTTGAGCAGCCTGAGCTTCATGTCCTCGAACGGGCCGACGTCGCGAACCATGGTGACGCCGAACTGTTCCCAGTCCGGGCGGCCCGCTGGGAAATTGTCTTCGACCACCCATTGGCAGAACGGCTCGGTCATGACAGGCCAAGCGTCCTCGGCACCGAGTTCTTCAGCGATCCGCGCCCGATCGGCATCGGTGGTTGCCGGCACGATGCGGTCGACCATGCTTGAAGGAAAGGCGACCTGATGGGCGATGTGATCGGCGATTCTAACGTCGCTCTTCACGCCATGCTTGGCATCGCGCAATTCGGCGAATTCGGTCAGCAGCCGATGCAGCGTGGCGCCGTTGGCCGGCAGATTGTCGCAACAGAGCACGGTAAAGGGCGGCGTGCCGGCGGCGCGTCGCCGGGCAAGCGCCTCGGTCAGGAAACCATGCGCTGTCTTCGGCATCTGCGGATTGGCCAGATCATGGGCGATATCGGGATGAGCAGCGTCCAATCCGCCGCCAGCCGCCCTCAGATAGGCCTTTTCGGTGATCGTAAGCGTGACGATGCGGGTGCGCGGATCGGTCAGCGCGGCCAGCACCGCGCTCGGATCCTCCGGCGCCACCAGCATCGCGGTAATCGAGCCGATGACCTGAAGTTTTTCGGTTCCACTGCTTCTGATCGCCAGCGTGTAGAGCCCATCCTGCGGCGTGAGTGCGTCGCGCGTGTCGGCGCTGCGCAGCGAAACGCCTGTTATGCTCCAATCCGTCTCGCCGGCCGCCAGGCAATCGTCGACATAGGCGGCCTGGTGGGCGCGATGGAAGGCGCCGACGCCAAGATGCACGATGCCCGGGACGATGCGGCTGCGGTCGTACGAAGGCGTCGCGATCGAAGCCGGCAGTGCGCGCACCGTCTTCGTGGAAAGGCGTTCGGTGGTCGTGGTGCGACTGGTCTGGTCGGATGACATGAGTGGCCTCGGCAGGGATCGGCAAAGCGGCGTAACATTCGATTTCCCGCCACACAATGGGCCGAAAAGTCATCATACAACAATCTAATTTTTGTATGTTGACATTATTTCTTGCCGCCCCTACCGATAGCGGCCCTGGGAGGATTGCCGTGCCACTGACCGATGCGGATTTGCTGTTTCCCGCCGAGGCGCATTCGCGCTCGGTTGCCCGCGATCTCTATGCCGGGATCAAGGACCTGCCCCTGGTCAGCCCGCATGGCCACACCGATCCGCGTTGGTATGCGCTGAACGAGCCGTTCCCGGATCCGGCGCAACTGCTCATCGTCCCGGACCACTACATCTTCCGCATGCTGTTCAGCCAAGGCGTCCGCCTTGAGGATCTCGGCGTGGCGACGCTGGACGGCGCGCCTGTCGAGACAGACGGCCGGACGATCTGGCGTCGTTTTGCCGAGCACTATTATCTGTTTCGGGGCACACCGACCCGGCTGTGGTTCGATCATGTGCTTGCCGATCTGTTCGGCATCGACGAGCCGCTGACCGCAGCGACCGCCGACCGCCACTACGACACCATCGCGACGCTGCTGCAGTGGGAGAATTTCCGCCCGCGCGCCCTGTTCGAGCGCTTCAACATCGAGGTCATCGCGACCACGGAAGGCGCGCTCGACGATCTCAAATGGCACCAGATGATCCGCGACAGCGGCTGGCAGGGCCGTGTGGTCACCGCTTATCGGCCGGATGCCGTCGTCGATCCCGACTTCGAGGGGTTTTCAACCAATCTCGACCGGCTCGGCGAGATCACCGGCTGCGACACCGGCAATTGGGCAGGCTATCTCGATGCGCATCGCCAGCGGCGCGCCTTCTTCAAAAGCTTCGGCGCGACCTCGTCCGACCATGGCCATCCGACGGCCGAGACCGCCAATCTTTCGGATGCTGCAGCGCAGGAGCTGTTCAATCGCGTTCGCCGTGGCTCCGACGACGAGCGCGAACGGAAACTGTTCCGCGCCCAGATGCTGACCGAGATGGCCAAGATGAGCCTCGACGACGGGCTGGTGCTGCAGATCCATCCCGGCTCCTGGCGCAATCATTCGTCGGCTGTTTTCCAAAAATTCGGCCGCGACAAGGGTTTCGATATCCCGACCCGGACCGACTATGTCACGGCGCTGAAGCCACTGCTCGACTGCGTCGGACTTGAGCGCGACCTCACAATCGTTCTCTTCACGCTCGACGAAACAAGCTATGCGCGCGAACTGGCGCCACTTGCCGGTGTCTACCCGGCGCTGAAGCTCGGGCCGGCCTGGTGGTTCCACGACAGCCCGGAAGGCATGCGGCGCTTCCGCGAGATGACCACCGAGACCGCCGGCTTCTACAACACCGTCGGCTTCAACGATGACACCCGTGCCTTTCCCTCGATCCCGGCGCGCCACGATGTGGCGCGGCGGGTCGACTGCGCGTTCCTGGCGCGTCTCGTCGCCGAGCATCGGCTGCGCGAGGACGAGGCGCATGAGCTGGCGCGCGAGCTTGCCTATACACTTGCGAAAAAGGCCTACCGGCTCTGAGCCGGGCGTTTTGGTTTCATAGGGAGGAAGTCATGTTGCATCTTTCGAAATTGACGGCAGTAACATTCGTTTTCGGCTCGTTGCTGGTCGGCATCGCCAACGCCGAAACCGTGCTGCGGTCGTCCGATACCCATCCCGACGGCTATCCAACCGTCGAAGCGGTCAAATATATG
Source organism: Mesorhizobium sp. M7A.F.Ca.US.005.03.2.1 (assembly GCF_003997795.1). Lineage (NCBI taxonomy): Bacteria > Pseudomonadati > Pseudomonadota > Alphaproteobacteria > Hyphomicrobiales > Phyllobacteriaceae > Mesorhizobium > Mesorhizobium sp. M7A.F.Ca.US.005.03.2.1. The sequence goes on from NZ_RZRP01000277.1 coordinate 4,185, forward strand.
GGCGAGCTGATCAAGCAGCGCACCAATGGCCGCTATTCGGTCGAGGTCTATCATTCGGCGCAGCTCGGCGAGGAGAAGGACACGATCGAGCAGACGCAGACCGGCGTCATCGATCTCAACCGCGTCTCCATGGGGCCGTTCAACGGCATCGTTCCACAGACCGCGGTGCCGTCGCTGCCCTACATGTTCCGCTCGGTCGAGCATATGCGCCATGTCATGGACGGGCCGATCGGGGACGAGATCCTGAAAGCTTTTGAGACTCACGACCTTGTCGGTCTCGCCTTCTACGATTCCGGGGCACGCTCCTTCTACAACACCAAGAAGGACATCACCTCGATGGCCGACATGAAGGGCATGAAGTTCCGCGTCATCCAATCCGACGTGTTCGTCGACATGGTCAATGCGTTGGGCGCCAACGCCACGCCGATGGCCTATGGCGAGGTCTATTCGGCTTTGCAGACAGGCGTCATCGACGGCGCCGAGAACAACTGGCCGAGCTTCGAATCCGCCAAGCATTTCGAGGTCGCCAAGCATTACACGCTCGACCAGCACCAGATCGTGCCCGAGGTTCTGGTGATGTCGAAGGCGAGCTGGGACAAGCTCGCCCCGGAAGACCAGGCGATCGTGCGGCAGGCGGCCAAGGACAGCGTCGTCAAGATGCGTGAATTGTGGGACGCGCAGGAGAAGAAGTCCCGCGACATCGTCGAGAAAGCCGGCGTCAAGGTCAGTGAGATCGACAAGCAGCCGCTGATCGATGCGATGAAGCCCGTCTACGAGAAATATCTCTCGACCCCCGAGTTGAAAGATCTCGCCGCGCGCATCCAGGCGACCAAATAATCCGTTCGCGGCAATGGTGGCGCGAGCTTGCGCGCCACCGTCCAGGGGGAAGCGCGCATATGAAACCATTCTGGCTGGCAATAGAACGGCTGCTGTCACGGCTGGCGAGGCTTGCGCTGTGGGTCAGCGGCATCGGCCTGACGCTGATGACGGTGATCATCTTCTGGCAGGTGTTCTCACGCTATGTGCTCAACAGTTCGCCAAGCTGGACGGAACCCTTCTCGGTGATTTTGATGGGGTGGTTCATCTTTTTGGGCGCGGCCGTCGGTGTCCGCGAACGCACGCATCTGGGCTTCGATGTGCTGCTCTATTTCCTGCCGCCCGCCGCAAAGGCGGTACTGCGCAGCATTTCGGATGTCGTCGTGCTCGCCTTCGGTCTCGGCATGATCGTCTACGGCGCCCAGCTCACCCGGCTGACATGGAACACGGTGATGCCGTCTCTCGCTTTCCCGGGCGGCGTCAGTTTCCTGCCGGTCATCCTGGGCGGCGCGCTTGTCTGCCTGTTTTCGCTCGAGCGGCTTGCCGGGCGGTTTGCCGGACTGCCGGTCGATGCCGATCAGTACGCCACGGGCGAGGAGGGTCTTTAGATGGCATTGACGGTTCTGTTCGGCACCTTCGTCTTTCTTCTGATCATCGGCACACCGATCGCCTTCTGCCTCGGTGTCGCCAGCTTCGCCACGGTTCTGGTGCTGGGGCTGCCGCCGCTGGTGGTGTTCCAGCGCCTCAACTCCGGTGTCAGCGTGTTTTCGCTGATGGCCATCCCGTTCTTCATCTTCGCCGGTGACCTGATGGTGCGCGGCGGCATTGCCGCTCGCCTTGTTGCGCTCGCCGGGGCGTTGGTCGGCCACCTGAGAGGCGGGCTCGGCCAGGTCAACATCGCCGCCTCGACCATGTTCGGCGGCATTTCCGGCTCGGCGGTGGCCGATGCCTCGGCGGTCGGCGGGCTGATGATCCCGCAGATGAAGGCGCGCGGCTACGGCGTCGATTATGCTGTCAACATCACTTCGGTCGGCGCCATCATTGCGCTGCTGATACCGCCTTCGCACAACATGATCATTTATTCGATTTCGGCCGGCGGCCGGATCTCGATCGCCGATCTGTTCACCGCCGGCATCATACCGGGCCTGCTGCTGGCGCTATCTCTGATGGTCACGGCCTATTGGGTCGCCAGCCGCCGCGCCTATCCGACCGAGCCGTTCGCCGGCTTCGGCAGGGCGCTGCAATTGCTCGTTGCCGCAATTCCCGGGCTGATCCTGATCGGCATCATCTTCGGCGGCGTTCGCTCCGGCGTCTTCACCGCCACCGAAAGCTCCTGCATCGCCATCGTCTATGCTTTCCTGGTGACCCTGCTGATCTATCGCTCCATGAGCTGGAACGACTTCGTCACCGCGACCACCGCTGCCGTGCGCACAACCGCAATGGTGCTGATGATCATCGGCTGCGCCGCCGCCTTTGGCTGGCTGCTGGCCTATCTCCGGGTGCCGGCCGCTCTGGTCGCCTTCCTGCAGTCGGTATCCGACAACAAGCTGGTCATCCTGCTGTTGATCAACGTCGTGCTTCTCATCCTCGGCACGTTCATGGACATGTCGCCGCTGATCATCATCACCACGCCGATCTTCCTGCCGGTGGTCATGGCCTACGGCGTCGATCCGGTGCATTTCGGCGTGATCCTCATTCTCAATCTCGGCATCGGCTTGTGCACACCGCCGGTGGGGGCAGTGCTGTTCGTCAGCTGTGCGATCGGCCGGATCCCGATCTGGACGGCGATGCGTTCGATCTGGCCATTCTATGGGGCGGCTTTCGCTGTGTTGATGCTTGTCACCTACGTGCCGGAAATTTCGTTGTGGTTGCCGCACCTGTTCCACTAGAGCAGTTCACGGGAACGGCGAACTGCTCTAACCCTTTGTTTTGACGCAATTCCGGACGGAAACCGTTTCACATTTTTCCTGGAATTGCTTTAGGAGACCATTACGTGTCCGCTGCATCCGCCGATCTCAGGGTCGAGAGAAAACCCAAGCTGTCGGAGACCGTCGTTGCGGCGATCCGCAAGCAGCTGCAGGCGGGCGAAATCCTGCCTGGCCACAAATTGCCAAC
>NZ_RZRP01000278.1:0-7110 GCF_003997795.1 Mesorhizobium sp. M7A.F.Ca.US.005.03.2.1
ATCTTGGAGGTTACGTTGAAGCCGACGAGCCCGATCAGGATGATGGTCAGGCCATAGCTGTGCAGCAGCATGTTCCAGGGCTGGCAGAGCGCGACGATGCCGAGCACCATCAATATCTGCGACCCAGGCTCAAGGTATTTCTGGTTGATGGCGCGAAAACTCATTTGCGGATCGCTCCGAAGGACATGCCGCGCAGCAGATGATTGCGAAGCAGGAAGGTGAAGATGGCGACCGGCAGCAGGAACAGGAAGGTTCCGGAGGCGATCACCGTCCAGTCCGGCAGGCCCGAACCGACCTGGCTCGGGATGAAGGGAGGCGCGGTCTGGGCGCGGCGGTTGGTCATGATCAGCGCAAAGGCGTATTCGTTCCATGCGGTGATGAAACAGAACACGGCGGTGGCGGCGATGCCCGTGGCGGCCTCCGGCAGCACGATCTTGAAGAACGCCTCCATGCGCGTGTAGCCGTCGACAAGCGCGGCCTCCTCATATTCCTTCGGAATCTCGTCCATGAAACCCTTCATCAGCCACACGGAGAAGGACAGGTTGAAGGCGGTGTAGAGAATGATCAGGCCCAGATGCGTGTCGTTGAGCCCGACTGCCCGGTACATCAGGAACATCGGGATGGCGACCACCACCGCCGGCAACATGCGCGTCGACAGGATGAAGAAGAGCAGATCCGCCTCCCCTTTCACCTTGAAGCGCGAGAAGCCATAGGCGGTGAATGTCCCCATGCCGACCGCCAACACCGTCGAGGTGATGGCGATGATGAGCGAGTTCAGGAAGCGGCTCGGATATCCCGACCATTGCACCTGGCCCTTGCCGTCGCGCACGATCTTCTCGCCGCCGTCGAACACGACCCGCTCCCACCACGGGGCGGCGGCATATTCTTCGGCCGACGGCGGGCTGCGCAACTGTGAGCGCTTTGTGAAAAGTTTGACGAAAGGCGAGATGGTCGGCTCGAACATCACCGTCGGCGGGATCGTCGTGGCCAGGTTGCGTGGCTTGAACGAGGTCGCCACGATCCAGTAGATCGGCGCCAGGAAGATGATCGTCACCAAGAGGACGGCGACAATAGCGACCTTGTTGAGCGCCCGTTCACCCGAAGTCTGGACGGCCGCCATCTCAGCGCTCCTTAACTTTGTTGAGGTATTTCACATAGATGTTGGTGATCGCCAGCACCATGATCAGCACGATATAGGCAAGCGCGCAGGAGCGCCCCGTCTGCCATTCCTGGAAAGCCATCTTGTAGAGACGGATGGAAATCACCTCCGTGCTCGGCTGCGTCGACAGCACATAGGCAAGATCGAAAGTCTTGAAGGCTTCCATGGTGCGGAAGATGACCGCGATCATCAGGATCGGCGCGACCAGCGGCAGCGTGATGCGGAAGAAGGTATAGAACGGCCCGGCGCGGTCGATCGCGGCAGCTTCGTAAAGATGCTTCGGCACCGCCGAAAGCCCGGCGAGCGATAACAGCATGACGAAGGGTGACCACATCCAGATGTCCGTGAACGCGACCGCGTAGAGCGCCATCTTCGGGTCGCCGAGCCATTGGAATTTGCCGAGGTCGAGCACGTAGTTGATGACACCCCAGGACGGATCGTAGAGCAGCTTCCAGAACAGGCCGACCACCGCCATCGAGAGCATCATCGGCAAGAGCAGCAATGTCGTGATCAGGCCCTTGAGCGGAATGGTGCGATTGAGCAGCATTGCCGTTCCAAAGCCGACGACAACCTGACCGACGACCGAGACGATGACGTATTTCGCGGTCACCGCGAAATTGTTCCAGATATAAGGGTCGCTGAGGAGCTCGCGATAGTTCTTCAGTCCGACGAAATTGGCCGGCGCATTGGTCGATGCGCGGAAGTCAGTGAAGGAATAGCCGAGCGAATAGATCAGCGGAAAGATGTTGAAGACGATCAGGAACACGATCGTCGGAATGATGAAGAGGTTGCGTATCGAAATGTCGCTGAGGCCGCGAGAGGCGGCTCTGGAGGAGGTATTCAGCGGTGTGATCATTGTGGTCGCCAAGACCTGCTCCCATTCCTGAAAAAGAAAACGGAGGAGGCACGGGCCTCCTCCGCACTACATGTCGGTTATTGGCCGCGGCCGTATTTCTTGAACGTGGCGTCCCAATCCTTCGCCAGCGCATCCAGCATTTCCTTGGCCGTACCATCGCCGTTTACGATGTACGGATAGACACGCTGGTTGAGCTGCTGCAGCAGTTCCGCGTACTCCGGCACCGCCCAGAAGTCCTTGACCTTGAACATCGTGTCGTAGAAGGCCTTGTTGTAGGGCGTGGCGTTCTGGAACTCGGCCGATTCCAGCACGGCCTTGTTGCAGGTGTAGCCGCCGAGGGCCGCCCACTTCTTCTGCGTATCGTCCTGGATGAACCACTTCAGGAATTTCATCGCCTCTTCCTTGTTGTTGGAATAGGAGACGACGGAAATGCCCTGGCCGCCGAGCGCGGCGAACTGCTCGCCACCTGGACCTGCCGGGTTGGCGAAGAAGCCGGTGTTCTTGGCGTTCGGGTTCGACGCCTCGTTGATCAACGAGGGGAAGAAGGCGAAGTAGTTCATGCTCATCGCCGCCAGGCCTTCGGTGATGGCCTGGTTGTTCTCGACGAAAAAGGCGTTGGTCCAGCCCGGAGGCGTGAAGCCGAACAGCTTGCGGTAGTTTTCCGCCGCGGCCACCGCCTTGTCCGAGTTGATGATGCCGTCGACCTTGTAGGTACCGAAGTCGCCGAGCTCACCGCCATACGAGAACAGCGCGTTCTCGAAGCCCATCGCCAGGCCGTCATACTGGTTCTGGGTGTAGATGGCGATGCCGTAGCGGTTCTGGTCGGGCCTGTTGAAGAACTCCGCGATGTCGGTCATTTCCTTGAAGGTCTTCGGAACGGCAAGGTCGTAGCCATACTTGGCCTTGAACGCTTCCATTTCCTTCGGATCCTCGAACCAGTCCTTGCGGTAGGCCCAGCCCACGGCGTCGCCCTCGGCCGGGATCGACCAGTATTTGCCGCTGTTGCCGGGATATTCGGAGTAGAACTTGACCGTCGCCGGAGCCATCTTGTCGAGAACCTTGTTCTCTTTGACGAAGTCGGTGAGGTCGACATAGTGACCGCCCTCGGAGGCGGCACCAAGCCATTGCGAGTCGCCGACGACCAGGTCATAGGCGCTGCCCTTGGCGTTGAACTCGGTAAAGGCCTTGGTCTGGAAATCGGCCCACGGGGTGGTTTCCACCGTGATCTTGACGCCGGTTTGCTTCTCGTACTCGTTGCCGAGCTCCTGCAGATAATTTGCGGGATCCCATTCAGCCCAGAAGATGGTGAGTGACTTTTCCTGCGCGTAAACGGACGTTCCGCAGGCAAGCGTTAAGCCGATACCAGCAAGTACGCTGGTCACTAACTTGCGCATAATGATTTCCTCCCTTGTGCGCGTTCTACCTTATCGTGCGAGCCGGCAACGTGGCCGGCCCTGGTAGTTCCTCCCGTGATCGCACCTTTCCGGTTTCGAGCCTCCTCGCCCCGCCGGAAAATGGATCGCAGCCCTCACTTTCGATCCGCTTTTCTGATCCAATCTGGTATTACCAATTTTGCATGCGCGTCAAGCCCTTTCTTGGCAGCTTGACGTGGCCATTTCCATCGGATTACCGCTTTATCTGCCTGTTTTACCAAGATTTTCCTACTCAGTGATATGATCGGGTATTGTCCAATACCCCACCCAACCGCTAAGATCAGTAGTGTGCATGCCAATCTGGTCGAACCAGTTAGGCTCTATTTCACGACTGCCTTCGGATCGAGGCTGCCTCCTTCATCGACCGATTCCGCCACTGCCGCACGCACCAGCGCCCCGGCCGCCCACTGTGCGACCGACATCGTCCGGCGGCTGTCCAGCCCCCAGATATCCTTGAGCACGATCAGCACCTCGACGCCGAAGATAAGCGACAGCGCCTGTGCCAGCCGCTTGAAGTCGCGCGGCGGCAAACGGCCCTTGAGCGGCGAGAGCGCATCCTTCAGCAGGTCGATGCGGTGGCCACGCGTAAAGGCGGGCTCACCGCCCAGCGTGCCGGCCTGACGCCGCGCCCATTGATCGAGCGACAGCTTCAGTGCTGCCTTGAACGTAGCCTCGAAGGCCTCGATGCGCGGCATGGCCGTGTCGAACAGCTCGGCGACCCGGCGCTCGGCATCGGCGGAGGTCGATTGCCAGGTGAGGATTGGCCCCAGCCCCTCGTCGACGACGGCCTGCACCAGTGCCGACTGGCTCGGGAAGTAACGATAGGCGGTGGCGCGGGAAACCTCGGCCGCCTCGGCGACCTCGCTGACTGAGGGCGTGACGCCCGCCTGCATCAGCCTTGTTGCCGTCTCCAGCATCAGCCGTTTGGTCCGCGCGCGCGGCCCACGTTCGGGCACTGGGCCGGTTGCCCGTTCAGCCTCGTCGCTCGCAGCGGATTGTTGACGTGAGACATTCATACCAATACGATACGCGCGTCTCAAAAATTTGCAATGGTCCGCATCGTCAAGTGGCCCGGGCAATGAGCGATGGGGGCGGCATCGCGCCTGCCAGGATTGGGAGAGCGCAATGAAGCGTATTTATGTGGTGGGTACCGCGGACACCAAGGGCGAGGAACTCGCCTTCCTGGCCGATGCGATCACTGCTGCGGGCGCCCTCGTTTGTCGTGTCGATGTCGGAACGCGCGACGCAACCATCCCCGTCGATATCAGCGCGAGGGAAATCGCCGACCATCATCCGGGCGGCCGTGACGCCGTGCTCGGCGGCAATGATCGTGGCGCCGCTGTCGCCGCGATGGGCATCGCCTTCGCCCGCTTTGCCCAATCGCGCAACGACATCGCGGCCATGATCGGCATCGGCGGCGGTGGTGGCACATCGATCGTCACGTCGGGCATGCGCGCCCTGCCGCTCGGCCTGCCCAAGATCATGGTCTCGACGCTCGCCTCCGGCGACACCGCTCCCTACGTCGATGTCTCCGACATCATCATGATGCCTTCTGTGACCGACATGGCCGGACTGAACCGGCTCTCCCGTGTCGTGTTGCACAACGCGGCTCAAGCCATATCAGGCATGGCGGCCACCCCGGCGCCACCACCCGACGGCAAACCGTCCATCGGCCTCACCATGTTCGGCGTCACCACGCCTTGCGTGACCGCCATCGCCGACCAGCTCCGTTCCGGATATGACTGCATGGTCTTCCACGCCACCGGCACTGGCGGCCGCAGCATGGAAAAGCTGGCCGACAGCGGCTTGCTGTCCGGCGTCGTCGACATCACCACGACCGAAGTCTGCGATCTCCTGTTCGGCGGCGTGCTGCCGGCGACGGAGGATCGTTTCGGCGCCGTCGCACGCACGGGGCTGCCCTATGTCGGCTCCGTCGGCGCGCTCGATATGGTGAACTTCTGGGCGCCTTCGACCATCCCGGAGCACTATCGCGACCGGCTGTTCTACGAACACAATCCCAACGTCACGCTGATGCGCACCGCGGCGGACGAATGCCGTGCGATCGGCGAGTGGATCGGCACCAGGCTCGCCCGCTGCGGGGGGCCGGTGCATTTTCTCATCCCGGAAAAAGGCGTCTCGGCGCTCGACATCGAAGGCGGCGCCTTCTTCGACCCGGAAGCCGACGCCGTTCTGTTCGATGCAATCGAGCGCACCATCAAGCCCAACGGCAAGCGCCGCGTGACGCGCCTGCCGCTGCATATCAACGACCCGGAATTCGCAAGGGCTGCAACAGCGGCCTTCCTCGACATCGCCAGACAGTGAGAGACCTCAAAAAATGCCCGCCATACCGCGCAAGGACATCTTGAAGAAATTCAGGGGAATGATCGACAAGGGCGTGCCGATCGTCGGCGGCGGCGCCGGCACCGGCCTGTCGGCGAAGGCCGAGGAGGCCGGCGGCATCGACCTCATCATCATCTACAATTCCGGCCGCTACCGCATGGCCGGGCGCGGCTCGGCCGCCGGCCTGCTCGCCTATGGCAATGCCAACGAGATCGTCAAGGAAATGGCCTATGAGGTGCTGCCGGTGGTCAGACACACGCCGGTGCTGGCCGGCGTCAACGGCACCGACCCCTTCGTCATCATGCCGCTGCTGCTGGCAGAGCTGAAGACGATGGGCTTTTCCGGCGTGCAGAATTTTCCCACCATCGGCCTGTTCGACGGCAGCATGCGGCAGAGCTTCGAGGAGACCGGCATGGGCTTCGGCCTCGAGGTCGACATGATCGCCGAGGCGCACAAGCTCGACCTCTTGACCACGCCCTACGTCTTCAACCCGGATGAGGCCCGCGCCATGACAAAAGCCGGCGCCGACATCGTCGTCGCCCATATGGGTGTGACGACAGGTGGCTCGATCGGCGCCACGTCGGCCAAGTCGCTCGACGACTGCGTTCAGGAGATCGACGCCATCGCCAACGCCGCGCGCTCGGTGCGCAAGGATGTCATCCTGCTTTGCCATGGCGGCCCGATTTCGATGCCCGACGACGCCCGTTACATTCTCTCCCAGGCCAAGGGCCTGCACGGCTTCTATGGCGCCAGCTCGATGGAACGGCTGCCGGCGGAAGCCGCGATCGCCAAGCAGACGGCCGATTTCAAGGCCGTCGCGCTCGGCGGCCAGAAGACCACATTCAAGAAAAAGAAGGGATGAGTGAGATGACCGACAAGAGCAAAGTGTTCGTGTACCCGAAGGACGTCAGCGCCTTCGGCTTCGACTGGGGAAAATTGGCGCTGACGGTGGCGCCCGAAGTGAATGGCGCAACCCGCTTTTCCGGCGGCGTCGTCGACCTGCCTTCCGGCAAGGGCCACACGCGCCACAACCATCCGGGCGCGGAAGAAATCATCTTCGTCATCTCAGGCCATGGCGAACAGATGGTCGAGGACGAGAGGGGCAATCCGATGGTCGAGAAGGTTGGCCCCGGCTGCACCATCTATGTGCCGGAAAGCCGCTTTCATTCGACGCTCAACACCGGCGACGGGCCGATGCAGCTGTTCGTCGTCTATTCGCCGGCAGGACCTGAACTGGTTTTGCGTGAGCTACCGGATTTCAGGTTGATCCCGCCGGGACAGTGATCTTTCCTCGGTTCCGGCTCCCTCCTCTCCCCTCGGGG
>NZ_RZRP01000279.1:0-7095 GCF_003997795.1 Mesorhizobium sp. M7A.F.Ca.US.005.03.2.1
GGTTGAATGCGCCGACCGCCATCATCAGCCCGCCAAAGCTGATATCACCTGAGAAATAGACGGGCGAAGCAACCAGTATGGGCGCCACGACGGTGATCCAGCCATAGGTGTCGGTCACCCAGGACAGGTTGATCTGGGCGGTGTAGATGCGCCGCATGGCGCCGAGCACCGTGCCGAGATCGAGTTCGAGCCGCCGCCTGGCGTCGGCCTCGCCATGATACAACGCAATGGCATCGACATTCTCGTTGACGCGCACCATCGAGGAGCGCAGCTCGGCTTCGCGTGTATAGCGGTCGCTGTTCAGGCGGATGAGCGGCCGCCCGACCAGCCAACTCAGCCAGGAGGCGATGCCGGCGTAAAGGATGGCGGCCCAGACCATATAGCCAGGTATGGCCAGCGAGGTCCCGCCGATGTGGAACACGAAGCCCGAGGACAGCTCCCACAGCACGCCGACGAAGGACACGAGCAGGATGCACGACTGCAGCAGGCCGACGCCGAGATCGGTTGACAGATCGGACAGATGCGCGGCGTCCTGCTGCATGCGCTGGTCGGGATTGACGCCGATGGCGCCGGCATTGGCCAGCCGGAAGGCGCGCGCCGGCCGCATCCATTGATCGATCAGATCCAGCGTCAGCGCCTCGCGCAGCTTGAGCCTGATCATCTGGTTGAGCCAGGTCTGGCCGATATTGAGCACCAGAAGTCCCCCGGCTATGGCCGCGAAGACGAGGAGCTGGTGCAAAAAGGCCGCCATGTCGCGGCGGGCAAGCGCATCGTAGAAAGGCTGGTTCCAGCGGTTGAGCAGAACCTGGCCGATCGACGTTGCGATGATCACGGCCATGATGCCGACCGATGTCCACAGCAACCATCTGCGAACCGGCGATCCCGCAAGCGCCCGCCGGATCGTCATCACCTGATCGTGCAGGCTGCTGGCCTCGACCGCCACGGCAACCGGCTGAACGGCGGCGGCATTGTCCGGTTGATCAGCCATGGCCGAGGTCCTTGCGTCAGTGCTGCAACCGGATGGAGAAACTTGACAGGCGTTCGTATGGGCTGCCGGATGGGCTGTCGGTCTGCTTGCGACAGATAGGCAGGGAAACGACGTCAGGCACGCTTGCCGCGATCACGAAGCCGTCACCCGCGCAGCCAAGGGCTTGGCATCCGCTTTGTGACGGCCAAGCCGGGTGGCGCCATGCGGCGACAGCACCGGCACGAAGACGCGGCGCGATGCGCGCTGCGCCACCGGCACGCCTTGATAGAGCCGCTTCTGCGCCTCGACCACGATGACCCCGGAAAAGATCGGCCACAGCCGCCGGCCGGCGCGCTCCAGTACATTGTGGAAGCGCATCATGAAACGGCGCCGCGATGGCGGAAAGAACAGCGCATCGGACCAGGCTGCGGGCGTGAAATTGGCCTCGCGCAGCAATTCCGTAAGCTGGCCGCGCGAAAAAGGCCGGCCGTTGCCGAATGGGGTGTGCTCGAAGCGCGCCCAGACACCACGCCGGTTGGGCACGACGATGACCACCCGGCCGGCCGGCGACAGCACGCGCCAGATCTCGTTCAGCGTCTCACGCGGGTTCTCGACATGTTCGAGCGAATGGACGAGCAGCATGCGGTCGATGCAGGAATCGACCAGCGGCAGTTCCTCGTCGAAGACCAGTGCCGTCGCCGTCGGCCCCGTCGCCGGCCACACCACCGCGCCTTGCGTTGCCGGCATGAAGGCGAAGACCCGCTCGGCGTCGCTGCCGAACCGCTCCAGCCACGGCAAGGTGTAGCCCAGACCAACCAGCCGCTCGTTGGGAACGGCCGCCCATATCGACGACAACGCCATGGTGATCGAACGCTCGGCGAACCGGCCGAGCGTTGTCGAATAGAACGAGCGAAGATCGACGATGTCGGAATGCATGGCAGGGATGTAGCCGTGATGTCGCCAGGTTTCAACAAAAGGCCGCGACGACCCGACATTCCGGGAATGTCATTCGACATCCGGGATGACATCGACCCGCAAGCGCCCTATGTCTGCGGCCATAACGGAGAGATATGATGCCGGTCGAAATCGAACAGTTCATGTGCCGCAGCGACAATTTCGGCGTGCTGGTGCATGACCCCAAAAGCGGCCAGACCGCGATCATCGATGCGCCCGAGGAAGCGCCAATCTTGGCCGCGATAAAGCGCACCGGCTGGACGCCGACGATGATCCTGACCACACATCATCACATGGATCACGTTGAGGCCAATCTGGCGCTGAAGGAGCGCTTCAAGCTGCGTATCGTCGGCCCGGAGGCCGAAAAGGCCAAGATCCCCGGCATCGACGAGACCGTCGAAGACGGCTCGGTTCTCCATCTTGGCGATGAAAGGATCGAAGTCATCGCCACCCCCGGCCACACTGCCGGCCACGTTTCCTATTATTTGCCGGCCTCGAGCGTGGCGTTCACCGCCGACACGCTGTTTGCGCTGGGTTGTGGGCGGCTGTTCGAATGCAAGCCGCCGGTAATGTATGATTCGCTGAAGAAGCTGGCTGCACTTCCAGCTGAAACGGCCATCTATTGCGGCCACGAATACACGCTCTCCAACGCCCGTTTCGCGCTGACCGTCGACCCGTCCAATTCAGCATTGAAGGAACGCGCCGCCAGGATCGAAAAGCTGCGCGCCGAGAACAAGCCGACGCTGCCGACGACGATCGGCGAGGAACTGTCGACCAATCCCTTCCTGCGCTGGCACGACCCGGCGATCCGCAAGCATCTTGGGCTGGAGAAGGCTTCCGACGCCGAGGTCTTTGCCGAAATCCGCAAGCGCAAGGACAACTTCTAGAGCCCGTGATATCGTCGACGCCATGACCAGCTCCGCCGAAATCATCGCGACGCTCGGGCTGAAGCCGCATCCGGAAGGCGGCTGGTATGCCGAGACCTTTCGCGATGGCACTGGCGGCGCGCGCGGCCATTCGACCGCCATTTATTTCCTGCTTGAGGAGCATCAGGTTTCGGCCTGGCACCGGGTCAAGGACGCCGCCGAGGTCTGGCATTTCCATGCCGGCGCCCCGCTGGCACTGGCAATGTGGGAAGAAGGCAGCACCGTTGTGGAGCAGGTGCTTGGAATCGATCTCGCAGCCGGTGAGCGGCCGCAGATCGTCGTGCCGGCGGGCTGGTGGCAATCGGCGCGCAGCCTCGGCGAATGGACGCTGGTCGGCTGCACCGTCGCGCCGGGCTTCGAGTTTGCCGCCTTCGAACTGGCAGCACCCGGCTGGCAGCCGAAACAACCTTAACTCAATAAGAGCCCGGATATAGCAGGGACCCAAGCGTGATCGCGAGTTGGGCGGCGTAGTACAGCGCCCAGACGGCGAAGCGCATCCAGGCGCGGTGCGGCGAGATGGCGGCCACCAGGAATTTCTCCGTGGCGAGCAGCCCGTCGGATGCCATGAACAACAGCGCACCGCCGATCACGGAGACGTTGCTGGTGGTCAGCGCCGAGATACCCATTGCCAGGATCGCAGCGACATAGACGGCGATCGGGATACGCAGGCCGGGACCGACGCGCCGCCACAGCGCCGCCAGCATGACGGCCGCAAACACCGCCATGGCGAGCGCGATCGCTCCGCGCCACGACTCGGCGCCAAGCACCCCCAACCCGCCACCGCTGCGCAGGAACAGCACGACATAGACGATGTGGGCGACAAGAAAACTGGCCAGCCCGCCGAGAAAGGCCTTTTCACCGTCGCGCGACAGGAATGCGTCGCCAACAGCGCTGAGAGCGAGCGCGGCGGCGAGCAGCAGCGGGCCGCCCTGCAGCCCGGCCAGCACGGCAAGCATCGCCACGGCGAGCGTCTTTGCCGCCGAGCGGGCGAGCGTTGGTGGCATGCCAAGCGTAAAGGCGTAGATCACCGCCGCCGCCAGCGAAAAGATCAATGTCGCATTGGCATTTGCGTCGATGCCGCCGGCAAACGGCATCGTCATGCCCCGGCTCCGCTTTGGGATGCCCTGGCCCCGCTCTCAGCCGCCGGTTTGCGCAGGAACAGCGACTTCGCTGCAAGTGCGGCCCCGCCGGTGATGAGCACGCAGGCGGCGAGGATGCGCAGCGACGGCTCGGCGACGCCGGCCGCGATCAGCACCAGCGTCGACAACAGCGGTGCGGCGTAGCTTGCAGCACCCAGCACCTGGATATTGCCGCGCTTGACGCCGATGTCCCAGGCATAGAAGGCCGCCCCCACCGGCATCAGGCCAAGGCCGAGCACGGCCAGCCACTGGCCGGGACCGTCAGGCAGAACCGTCTGTTCCAGCGCCAGGTGGCAGGCGAGCGACAACACCGCGGTCGCCGCGCAGAACCAGGTGACGATGCTGGTCGGCACCGACGGGAAGCGCCGCGACAACAGCGAATAGGACGACCACAGCACGGCACAAACGGCGGCCATCGCATAGCCGAAGGCGTAACGGGCGTCGAAGGCGAGGCCCCCGCCCTTGGTGACGATCAGCACGGTGCCGGCAAGGCCGAGCAGCGCGCCGACGACATGGTTCCAGGCCAGTTTTTCGCCCGGCATCAGCGCCGAGCCGAGCACGATCAGCAAAGGCCATAGATAGGCGATCAGGCTCGCCTCCACCGCCGGCGCATTGCGCAGCGCGGTGAAATAGAAAAAGTGGTAGCCGAACAGCCCGGCAATGCCGATCAGCCACACCTGCGGCGGTATCTTCTGGCTCTTGTCGGGTGCCGGCATGAACAGCCGCGCGACCAGCCCGACACCGGTGCCGATCGAGAAGGTGATCGCCGACAAGAGGAACGGCGGCACCTGGCCCGACGCATCGGTGAGCAGTGCGAGCAGCGCCCACATGGCGACCGCCGAAAAGCCGATCAGTGTTGCGCGCCCCATTCTGTCTCCAGTGGCGCGCCAATTCTGCGCCTGGCTATTGTACCGCTTCGAAACGTCCGGCGCTGATGGTCAAGGTGCCGATCTGCGTGCCCACCGTGGCATAGATCGGCGCATATACGCCGGTTTGGCCGAGCGGTGCAAACGTCACCATCATGCGGCTTTTGCTCTTGAGATAGTTGAGCGCCTTGCGGCCCTTGCGATAGCCAGCCACCGGCTCGAAGCCCATCCGGCAGGTAACCGTGTCGCCCTTGTAGCCCGGCACCGAGATCGTGCCCTTCGAAGCGTAGGTCAGCGTCAGATCGGCGCGCATCTCGCCGTCGTAGAACTTTACCGTGCGGCCGCAGACCTGGTCGAGGCTGTCGGCATGGATGACGGTGGCAGCCATCGGATCGAGCACCGATGCCAGGTCGCCGGCACCGAGCGGCACCCAACTCTTGGGGTCGCGCTTGCCCGGCGCCGGGACGACCTGCGTCGAGGTGACCCTGCCATTTGCAAAGCGGATGTCGACCACCGATGCCTTCTTGCCGGAGGTGTAATCGGCGCGGAATGCCTGCGGCACCATCCTCTTGCCCGCAATCGTGCCTTTGGACGAGATCGTGCCACGCGTGTCGTCGAACAGTTTTGCCAACCCTGCCGCGCTGACGCTGCCTTCGATCGCGTAGGCGCCGTTCTCATAACGGCTGGAAAACGTTGATTTCGCTATCGAAAGTCCAAGGAACGACACCGTATACTCGCCCTTGAACGACTGCGGCGAGGCAGCAGACGCGGCGGACGGCAAGGCTGCGGCAAGCATGGCGGCAAAGGCATGTGACGAACGAAGCATGGCGGGATCGGGTCCTTGATTTTCGGCCGGAGGCGGGCAACTCCGGTCTGGCATGTCCCTATGAGACCGCTTATAGGATGAATTCCGGCCTTAATATGAAAATGCCGGGCGCGCCGTGGGCAATGCAGGAGCTTGACGCCTCGGCGAAATGCAACTATGGAACGCCAACTTTTTCCATAAGGCCGCCTGACCAGAACCGCGCGCCACCCGGCGTGGGCTTGAGTGTTTGGCAGACCCCGAGAACTGAAGGTTAGAACAATGTCCCGCACCTGCGAACTCACTGCCAAGGCAGTCATGTCCGGCAACAATGTGAGCCACGCCAACAACAAGACCAAGCGTCGCTTCCTGCCGAACCTCGTCAATGTGACGCTGATTTCGGAAGCGCTGAACCAGAATGTGCGCCTGCGCATTTCGGCCAACGCACTGCGTTCGGTCGAACATCGCGGCGGTCTCGACGCCTTCCTGGCCAAGGCCGACGTCAAGGAATTGTCGCAGCGCGCCCGTCTGCTGAAGAAGCAGATCGCCAAGAAGACCGCCGAGCAGGCTGCCGCTTAAACAGTTCAAAGGCGGGGGACGACCGCCCTGGCCAACATCTTGTTGGCCTCTGGCCAACATCTTGTTGGCCTTGGGGCATCGGATCGAAGCCGCAAGGTTTTGGCAATCCGGTGCCCACATACGAAGGCGAGCATCGCCCGCATGGGCACGATGCTTGGCTGGTTCCATTACCCAGGATAAAAAAATGACTTCCTTCTCGCGGTATTTGCCCTTCGTGGCCGCCATGGCGCTTGTCGTCGTGGCATCGAACATTCTCGTGCAATTCCCGATGCAGGGCCAGATCGGGGGCCTCTCGCTGGCCGACCTTCTGACTTGGGGGGCCTTCACCTATCCCTTCTCGTTCCTGGTCACCGACCTCGCCAACCGCCGCTACGGACCCACTGTGGCGCGCCGGATCGTCCTTGTCGGCTTCATGACGGCGGTGATCTGCTCGATCCTTGTCCCGCCCTTCCTGTTCCGTCACGGCCTGATCGAATTCGAGACCGCCGCCGACCGGCTGGTGCGTATCGCGGCCGCGTCCGGAGCGGCGTTCCTTTCCGCGCAACTGCTCGACGTCACCGTGTTCAACCGGCTGCGCCGGCAGAGCTGGTGGCGGGCGCCGATCATCGGCACGCTGGTCGGGTCGGTGTTCGACACCGCCGTGTTCTTCACCGTCGCTTTCTCGGCTGCCTTTGCCTTCGCCGGACCAAACGACGGCTTTGCGTTGGAAAACGCACCCTTGATGGGCGTCTTCCATGTCGAGGCGATGCGCTGGATCTCCTGGGCGCTTGGTGATCTCTCGGTGAAGCTGATCATCGCCGTCGTCGCACTCATCCCCTACCGGCTGCTCGCCGCCCGCTGGAGCCAGCCCGCGGTTGCGGCT
>NZ_RZRP01000027.1:0-18276 GCF_003997795.1 Mesorhizobium sp. M7A.F.Ca.US.005.03.2.1
GTCGGCATCGTGGGCGGCCCGCCACTCGCCACCAGATAGTTCGGTCAGGTTTAATTCCGGCCCGCCGACCGCCTCGGCCACCCAATCGCGCAGCGTGGGAATTTTCGAGTTTTCGGAGAAGGTGCATTCAAACGCCGTCGCCACATGTTTCGGACAGCGCGACCACGTTTCCCGAGCCTCCGGCGACGCTTCGCTGCCCGGGCCGCCTGAATGGCTGGGAAACAGGTGAATGCGGTCCGTATCGACATCCAGTTCACGCAGCCAAACGACAACGGCATGCATCGAACTGCCGGACAGGCCGGGACCCTCGTCGACAACGGCGAAACGCGCCGATGGATTGTTCTTCCAAGCGGTGATCGACCGCGGATCGGCGTTGATGTGCCTGTGGAAAGGATGGCCGATCGGACGAACGCTGAATGGCGCAGGCGCGCCAATCGAGGCCGCCACCATAGCTGCGAGCCCAAGGCCAATGCTGCGGACACCGATAACGCATGTGTTCGCATCGAGCCCCGACTTCTGCGCCGCGTCCAAATAGCTTTCGGGATAAAGCGCATAATGCGCATAACCCTCAGCGGAGCCGGTCAGAACCTCGGCCTGACAGTCGAGCCCGGCCAGCAGCTTGAGAAGTCCCGGATCGATGCCACCGCCAACGTTGAAACCGCTTCGCCACGACTTCGCTACCTCGGCGGCAAGCCCGACCAGCAGCCTGGCGCCTTGCTGTTGCCGTGGCGAAAAAATGTCGATGCCGCAGGTTTCGAAATCGACGTCGGCAAGCGCCTGAACCAGCTCCGACACGCTGATGAACAGTCCGACCAATGCAGCATGGCGTCGGATGCCATGAGACATCCGATCAAGTCTTACGGCCATTTCGCCTGCTGCTTCGCGAAGCTGTTGTGCGTCCTGCGTCCGCTTGTGGTCGCCGTAGACGATCATCGATCGGTTTCCAATGCTTGCCGTGCGGGAACGCATCGTATGCGGCTTCGATCCATGCTGTCTCGCGCAATTTTTCGATGGGCGGAGGAACATTCCGGCAAGCTGATGGTTCGGCGCCAGGAACTTACCTTTGAACAACATAGGGTGGCGGTTTCGTGGGATCGAAAAAGGTTCGTGTTGGTATCGTTGGGGTCGGCAATTGCGCATCCTCCCTGGTGCAGGGCCTCTCGTTCTATCGTCACGCTAAAAGCAACGAACCAATCCCTGGGCTGATGCATGCCGACCTCGGCGGTTACCATGTCGACGACATCGAGATTGTCTGCGCATTCGATGTCGCCAAGAGCAAGGTTGGCCTCGACGTCGCGGAAGCGATCTACGCCGCCCCCAACAACACGTTCCGCTTTGCCGACGCCATGACAACCGGCGTTCGCGTCGAGCGCGGACCGACGCTGGACGGGATCGGCAAATATTTGCGCGACGAGATTGAAGAAGCTCCCGAGCCGGTTGCCAATGTCACCGAGATCCTGCGTGACAGCAGCGCTGACGTGCTGGTTTCCTACCTGCCGGTGGGTTCCGAGGAGGCGACCTGCTTCTATGCCGAATGCGCACTCGAGGCCGGCTGCGCCTTCGTCAATTGCATACCGGTCTTTATCGCCTCACGTCCGGAATGGCGACGGCGCTTTGAGCAGCGCGGGCTGCCGCTGGTCGGCGACGACATCAAGAGCCAGGTCGGCGCGACCATCGTGCATCGGTTGCTAGCCAATCTCTTCCGTGAACGCGGCGTACGCATCGACCGCACCTATCAACTGAATTTCGGCGGCAACACCGATTTTCTCAACATGCTGGAACGCGAGCGGCTGGAATCGAAGAAAATCTCCAAGACACAGTCCGTGGCCAGCCAGTTCGATGTTCCCCTGGAGCCGGGCAACATCCATGTCGGCCCGAGCGACCATGTGCCTTGGCTCACCGATCGCAAGTGGGCCTATATAAGGGTCGAAGGCACGACCTTCGGCGGCGTGCCGCTCAATGCCGAGCTCAAGCTGGAGGTCTGGGATTCGCCCAACTCGGCCGGCGTGGTGATCGATGCGGTACGCTGCGCCAAGCTGGCGCTCGATCGCGGCATAGCTGGCGCGCTGACCGGTCCCTGCAGCTATTTTATGAAGTCGCCTCCGGAACAGTTCACCGACGCCGAAGCGCGGCAGCGCACGCTCGCTTTTATCGCAGGCAAGGACGAGCCTTTGCTCGATGCCGCAGAATGACGACGACCTTCTTTCTGATCCGCCATGCGGCACACGAAAATGTCGGCTCCTATCTGGCAGGCCGTATGGACGGCGTTTGCCTCGGCGATGCCGGTAAGGCGCAGGCAACGCAGCTTGGCTGCCGCATGGCCCGGGAGCCCATCGTCGCGATCTTGTGCAGCCCGCGCGAGCGTACCCGAGAGACGGCGCTGCCAGTTGCGCTCGCCTGCGGTGTCGGAGAAATCGCGATCTGCGCCGAACTTGACGAGATCGACTTCGGCGACTGGTCGGGAAAGACTTTCGATGAACTGAATGGCGACGCCAGCTGGCGAGCCTGGAATGATCAGCGGCAAGTGGCAAGGACACCGAGTGGCGAGACCATGCACGATGTCCAGCAGCGCGTCGTCGCGGTGATGAATGCTGTCCACGAGCAGCATCCGAATCAGTGTGTCGCCCTGGTCAGCCACGCCGATGTGATCAAGGCCGCCGTCTGCAAGGTCCTTGGCTTGCCGGCCGGCGACTGCTTTCGCTTCGACATCGATCCCGCTTCGATCACGACGATCGTGTCGGGGGACTGGGGGGCGAAGCTGATCCGATTGAACGAAGTTGCCTGACGAGGATTTGCCGGATGCAGATGGTCATTTTCGGTCTTACCGTCACGTCTTCATGGGGCAACGGCCATGCCACCTTATGGAGGGGACTGATCCGAGCCCTCGCCCGGCGCGGCTGGTCCGTTACCTTCTTCGAACGCGACACGCCCTACTATGCCGGAGCGCGCGATCTTGATCGCCTGGACGGCGGCAACGTCGTGCTCTACCCGGACTGGGAGGACATCCGCCGGGTCGCGGAGCAAACAGTCAAGCAATCGGATGTCGTTATCGTCACCTCTTATTGTCCCGACGCCGTGGACGCCTCGCGGCTGGCGCAGCAGGCAGGCCGCGGACTGCGTGTGTTCTACGATCTGGACACTCCGGTCACGCTTGCCCGCATCGAACAAGGTGAGCGTCCACCCTATTTCGGCCCTGAGGGTCTTGCCGATTTCGACCTCGTCCTGAGTTACACCGGCGGCTCGGCGGTCGACGCGCTGAAGACGGTTCTGGGTGCGCGCCATGTGCTGCCGCTCTATGGGCACGTCGATCCCGACCAACACCGGCCGGCAGAGAAGCGGGCCGAATTCGCCGGTGATCTGTCCTATCTCGGGACCTACGCGGCGGATCGCCAGGCCGGCGTCGAAAAGCTTCTGGTCCGCACCGCCGCGCGTCTACCGGATCAACGCTTCATCATCGGCGGCGCACAGTATCCGCAGGAATTCCCGTGGGGCGACAACATCTTCTTCGTCAGGCATCTGCCACCGGCCGATCATCCGGCGTTTTTCTCATCCTCCCGACTGACGCTGAATGTCACCCGCGAGGCGATGGTGCAAAAAGGCTGGTGTCCTTCGGGCCGGTTGTTCGAAGCGGCGGCATGCGGGGTGCCGATCATAACCGACACCTGGCCTGGCCTGAGCAGCTTCTTCGAACCCGGCAGCGAGATCCTGCTGGCCCACGACACCGATGACGTGGTCGCGGCGCTCGCCTTGCCGGCAGATGAACTCGATGCCATCAAAACCCGTGCGCGCGAACGGGTTCTGGACGAACACACTTCTGCCCGGCGCGCGGCGGAGCTGGACCACATTCTAAACGACGCCTTTCAAAGATCTCCCCGCGAACCGATGATGGAAGCAGTCTGATGTTGGGCATTGTGCCCGCTGCCGGGCGCGGCAGCCGCATTCAACCGCTCGGCTTCTCGAAAGAGCTGCTGCCGGTAGGCAGTCGGATCGATGGACAGACGGAGCGTCCCTGCGCGGTGAGCGAGTACCTGGTGCGGCGGATGGTGCGCGCCGGCGTCGACAAGATCTGTTTCATCATCGGATCGGGCAAATCCGACATTCTCGAATATTACGCCGCCGGCTATGGTGACGCTGCCGCTCTGTTCGTGGTGCAGCCCAACCCTGTTGGACTTTGCGATGCGATTTTTCGGGCAGCGCCTCTCGTCGCGCCCGACGAGACGGTTTTGATTGGTTTGCCCGATACGATCTGGTTCCCCGAGGACGGCTTCTCCTGCCTGCCGGATAGTTCCCTATCGTTTCTGCTCTTCCCGGTGGACCGCCCGGAATTTTTCGATGCCGTGGTTCTCGACGAGGGAGATCGGGTGAAGGAAATTCAGGTCAAGCGGCAAGACGCTGCCACGAACTGGATCTGGGGGGCGTTCAAGATGCCGGGCCGGATCTTGCACCAACTCGCTGCACTCTGGCGTGAACGGGACCGGCGTGACGAATATATCGGCACCCTGATCAATGCCTATCTGGCTGCCGGCGGTGAAGCCTACGGTGTCAGGGCCGGAGTCTCCTACGTCGATGTCGGCACCTTCAACGGCTATCGCACGGCTCTTCGGCTGCTCGAAGAGGGCGTCGCATCCGAACAACGCCAAACCGCCATGCTTGTGGGTGGAGCACACCCGCATGTGCCTGTCGTTCCCGGCGAAGGAGCCTGACCATGCTGCATTCCCATGCCGAAATCCGCCGCCGTATCGATGCTCTCGGCCCATGGTTCCACAACATGGAACTGGCCGGTGTCGAAACCGCTCCCAACCATTTTCTCGGCAATTACCCGCTGATCAAATGGCGCAAATTCGCCGAGGCCATTCCCGCGGATCTGACAGGCAAGACGGTGTTGGATATCGGCTGCAATGCCGGCTTCTATTCCATCGAGATGAAACGGCGAGGTGCTGCCCGTGTCCTCGGCATTGATTTCGATGAGGCTTATCTGGCGCAGGCCCGCTTTGCCGCCGAGATCGCCAATTGCGAGATCGAATTCCAGAAACTGTCGGTCTACGACGTCGGCGCCCTGCGCGAAACATTCGATATCGTGCTGTTCATGGGGGTGCTTTATCACTTGCGCCACCCGTTGCTTGCGCTCGACCTTATCCGTGAGCATGTCGCCGGTGATCTGATGATCTTCCAGTCCATGCAGCGCGGCAGCACCGATCTTCCCGAGATGGAAGAGAACTATCATTTCTGGACGCATGACCTGTTCGACCGGCCGGAATTTCCCAAGCTCCATTTCATCGAGCACCGCTATGCCGACGACCCGACCAACTGGTGGATACCCAATCGAGCCTGCACCGAAGCGATGCTGCGCAGCGCCGGTTTCGAGATCGTTCTGCACCCTGAGCAGGAGGTCTATTTCTGCCGGGCCGCAGGCGACCCGGCCAGTGGCGGTCCCGTCTACCCCTCGAAAGGACAGCGCCATGGTTGAAGCCGCGATGATCTGGAACGAGCCCAACAACAAATCGCATTGGGATCCCGAGCTCGACCCCGACTGGAGCCGCTTCGCCAGGATGGCAATCCTGGCGGCGGACGCAATCGCATCTGAAAACCCGGCTTTGACCAAAGTGCTCGGTGGCATCTCGCCGATAGACCCGGGATTCATCACCCGCATGAAGGAATTCGGCGTGCTGGATCATGTCGACGCCGTCGCCGTGCACGGCTTTCCGCTCGACTGGAACCTGTGGCAAATCCAGGAATGGCCGCAGAAGATCGGCGAGATCGCGACCGTCACCGACCTTCCCATCTGGGTCAGCGAAGTCGGCGTATCGACCTTCGGCGCCGAGGAAATCCAGGTCTGGGGGCTCAAGCGAACAGCTGAATTGCTGCTCGGCAATGCACCACGCGTCCAGTGGTACAGCCTCTACGATCTTCCGCGTGAATGGGAAGCAACGACGCGTCACCGCGAAGCCGAAGGCTCCTCTTATTACCGTCATTTCCATATGGGGCTGCTGCGCCAGGACGGCACGCCAAAGCCCGCGCTGGAGGAATTCCTGCGCTATACACCCGCAATGGGACTGGTGCAGTGGTTTCATTTCGAAGATCCGCGGCTGGACGACGCTGTCGCCTGGATGAAGCGGCTGGGTGTCACCAATATGCGTACCGGGCTTTCCTGGGCGGACAGTTTTCGGCCGAATGCGCTGGACTGGTTCGACCGGCAGATGGAAGCACTCGCCGATTTCGACGTGACGGTCACCTTCTGCTTCACACCTCAGCATCGCGGAATGATGCCCCACCACACCAGCCCGCCACTGGTGCCGGAGGAGTTCGCGGAATTCTGCTCAACCATGATCCGCCGCTATGCGCCTGGCATGACATCCGCCTCGCTCCCCACGCGGCGGGCCTCGGCCGCGTGAAATCGTCATGCTGCCCATGCATCAGATGCCGGACTGCGCAACACCACTGACAGGTGGGAATGCGGCGCAGGGCACCGGGACGCAACCGGCCGCGACACTCACCGTCCTCAATGTCGCCTACCCTCTCGCGCCCGTCGGACCCGACGCTGTCGGCGGTGCCGAACAGGTTCTGTCGATGCTCGATCGGGCGTTGGTTCACGCCGGCCATCGATCTATCGTCATTGCTTGCCGTGGCTCCAGCACGAGCGGCACGCTTGTGGAAATACCGGCCGAAAACGGCATGCTCGACGAGGCGGCGAAGCGCCGCGCGCAAGAGGCCCATCGCAAAGCGATCGCCGCTGCCCGCGCCCGATGGCCCATCGATGTGGTTCATCTGCACGGCATCGATTTCGACGCTTATCTGCCCGACGATGGTCCGACCTTGGTGACCCTCCACCTGCCGTTGGATTGGTATCCGGCCGCGGCATTGCGCCCGACGCGTGGCGACCTCTGGCTTCATGCGGTCTCGCCCAGCCAGCAGAAAACCGCGCCATCAGGCGCCAGGCTGACGGCACCGATTCCGAACGGCGTCGACATCCAAGCACTGAACCTGCCGCAGCCGAAGCGCGACTTTGCCCTGGTTCTGAGCCGGGTTTGCCCGGAGAAGGGCATTCACCTGGCGCTCGATGCAGCCAAACTAGCAGGCGTTCCGCTGGTCGTCGGCGGTAAGGCCTATCCCTACGAAACACATACGCGGTACTTTCGCGACGAGGTCCAATCTCGCCTCGATGGCCGCCGCCGCTTCCTTGGTCCGCTCGGCTTCACCGCCAAGCGACGCTTTCTCAACGCAGCGCGCTGTCTGGTCATTCCGAGCCTCGCAGCCGAGACCAGCTCGCTTGTGGCCATGGAGGCCCTCGCCTGCGGGACCCCGGTAGTCGCCTTTCCAAATGGTGCGCTTCCCGACGTCATAGAGCACGGCAGAACGGGCTTTCTCGTCGACACGGTCGACGAGATGGCCCAAGCCATTCTTGCGGCGCCCAGCTTGGATGCCGAGACATGCAGGGCCGAAGCGCGACGGCGATTTTCGCTGGAACGGATGATCTCGTCTTACATGGATGCCTATCAGGCGCTGGCACAGCTTGGCACTGGTCGCCGGCGCTTGGCTGCGACGCCGTGAGCAAAGCGGTGCTGCGCTGCGAAATCATCGGTGACCCCGCGCAGTTCGACGCCTTGACGCCGCACTGGTGGAAACTGTGGCAGCAGAGTCCCTCGGCGACGCCGTTTCAATCTCCCGCCTGGCTGGTGCCATGGTGGCACGCATTCGCACCCGGTGAACTGGCGACAGTCGCGGTCTGGCACGGCGGGGATCTGGTCGGGCTGGCGCCGTGTTACCTGGAGCATGGGACGGCTGGTTCGAAGCTGCTTCCGGTCGGCATTTCGCTCAGCGATTATCTGGACATCCTGGCTGTCCCTGGGATCGAAGCCGAGGTTGTCGGCGTTATCGCCGAGTCGATCTTCTCGATCGGGTGGGCGCAGTGGATCTTGTCGGACTTGCCGCAGGACAGCGTCGCCCTTGCGATGAAGCATCCCGAGATGGATCGGCCGACCGCCCATGCCGCCTGCCCCGTGCTCGCCATCGCCGGCGACGAAACGCTGGCAGGCTGCGTCCCCGCAAGACGCAGACGCCAGTTGCGTCGGGCGCGCCAGGCCGCATCAAGATGCGGCCGGATTGCGCTGTCATCGGCAAGCGGCAGTCCGCAAACCTTCCTCGATCAATTGATCCGCCTGCACAATGTGCGATGGGCCGAACACGGAGGGGGTGTGTTGGCCAACCCCGCCGTCGAGCAATTCCATCGGCTCTCGCTTCCCTTGCTCGATGCTCATGGTCTGGTGCGATGCTGGCTGCTCGCGATCGATGACAGGACCATCGGTGCCTATTACGGATTTTACCACCGCGGCCGTGCCTACGCTTATCTGGGTGGGTTCGACCCTGCTTATGCCGAGGAGAGCCCGGGCGCGATCCTGATTGGCCACGCAATCGTGGAGTCGATCCGCGAAGATGCGCGCGAGTTCGATTTCCTGCGCGGCCAGGAGGCCTACAAATATGGCTGGGGCGCCGCCGACAGGTGGACGATGCGCAGGGTCTGGACGCGGAGTTGACCCATGAGTGTAACCGCACCGAAAGGCGCCCAGCGCCGGACATCGGTCAGGCTGGCGGTTGAAGACTGCATGGCCGACGGCA
The DNA here is from genome assembly GCF_003997795.1 of Mesorhizobium sp. M7A.F.Ca.US.005.03.2.1. NCBI lineage: Bacteria > Pseudomonadati > Pseudomonadota > Alphaproteobacteria > Hyphomicrobiales > Phyllobacteriaceae > Mesorhizobium > Mesorhizobium sp. M7A.F.Ca.US.005.03.2.1. Next base: position 8,614 of record NZ_RZRP01000027.1, read on the forward strand.
TTTGCGCCGAAGGTGTTCTCGTCAGGCTGGCGCTCCACCTGCCGCCCACAATTGGGGCAGCGGAATTGGCGGAGGTCGTGCTGAAAGTCCGTCCGGCGGATACCGGCGACGCGGCAAGATTGCGGAAGGTCGCCGGACTGCTGCGCTGCAAACCAGACGTCTTTGCCATGTTGCGAGCGACGGGCGGCGCCGTTCGCCATGAGCGCAATGAGGACGAGACGAATGCCGCTGTCGTCATGCGGCTGGCGTCCAGCTTCGATGCCGCGGCAGCGATTTCGGGAGCCGCGAGTGTCCAACTGGCATCCCTCGGCGATGAGGAAAGGCTCACAGCCACGACCAACGAAATCGTCGCATGGCTGGAAGCCCGAGAATTCACCGGAAGGGAACGGAGCATTCTCGACATCGGTTGCGGCATCGGCCGTTTCGAGCGTGCGCTGTGCAAATCCTTCAAGCGGATGGTCGGTATCGATATATCGTCGCGAATGATCTCCATCGCCTCAGAGCAATGCGCCGCACTCGGCAATGTCGAGTTACGACAAACCTCCGGTCTCGATCTGGCCGATTTCGACGATGCCAGTTTCGATTGCGTGCTGGCGGTCGACAGCTTTCCCTATCTGGTTCTGGCCGGCATGGCAGAGCGGCATTTCGAAGAAATTGCGCGCGTTCTGAAACGGCCGGGCTGGCTCGCCTTGCTGAACTATTCCTATCGCGGATCGCTTTTCTCAGACCGCGACGATATCGGCCGTCTGGCGCAAGCTCATCAATTGCGGGTCCTCATCGACGGTGAGAAGCCGTTTCGATCATGGGATGGCAACGCTTTTTTGCTCGCTCGGTGAGACGGAACATTACAGCACGATGCCAGTTCGGACGTCGAGCAAAGGGCACCAACGAGTGTCCTCGATTCGAAGGAGGAGCGCGGGCTGGACGGCAATCGGATCAAGTCCGAAGGATTACGCCGCTAATCGATTGCCGAAGGACTGAACGCCACCGCGCGGGCCTGTGGTCCGCGGGGCGACCAAGGAGCAAGGAAATAAACCTGTGCAAGGGTCCGCCGGTCAGCTTCTCGGCGGTGGACACAGGCTTGTAATGCCGGGCGCTTATCACCACACTACGATCAAGGGACCGCTATCAAGAGAATGTGATGTCTCGTTCGAGCGACGATACCGCGGATCCGCATGTCGAGATGGCGGTGGATCGGGAGATTGCCTCCCTGCTGGCAGCCATAGAGCAGGAAAAGATTCCGGACCGCCTCACCAAGCTGGCGATCGAATTGCAGAACGCGCTCGTCGAGAAGCGTCGGCGCGACGCGAACAATTGACTATCTGCGGCTGTCGACCTCGACGTCGAGCTGACCGTCCGACAGCTGGTTTCTCCTCTCCATCAATGTCTCCAGCGAACTCTCCCCTAGGAGTTCAAGGATGTTGGCGCGCGCACGGTTCAGGCGGCTTTTGACCGTCCCGACCGCGCAACCGCATATGTCGGCGGTTTCCTCGTAGCTCACTCCCAAAACGCCGATCAGCATCAGCACCTCGCGTTGGTGTTCAGGCAGTCTTTGAATGGCGCCGTGAACTTCCCTGCTCTGAACGGTCCATTCCTGGGTGGCTTCCGAAATTGGTCTCGAAGAGGCGCAGTCGAGCAGGCCTGGCGCCTCCCGGGCAGCGATCTTGACCCGGGTATAATAGGTGTTGCGCATGATGGTGAAGAGCCACGACTTCATTCGCGTACCGGGTTCGAACTTGTCGATGTTGGCGAGACCCTTGGTCAGTGTCTCCTGCACGAGATCGTCAGCATCGTCGGGGACGCGGCAGAAGGTGCGGGCGAATGCCCGCAGGGCGGGTATCAGGTCAACGATGGAAACTTCATTGGTTTCCTGGTCGGCCAAAAGGCAGCCTCCGGATGACAATGGTCCAGCTCCCAGCAGAAAGAGTGTGTGAACGCAGCCTCAGCTAAATGCATGGAAGTTTGGTTCGTTCCTCTTGCTGGAGACAACTCTTCATAATTCTTCGCGGGCGGAGATATCTGTCATGCGATCGACGCATACCATCGCCGCAGCAGTGACGCCTCCTTCGACAGTGGTATCTACAGCGTCCGCTTTTTTACGGGAACAAAGCCGTTCACCGGCAGTTTGATGGCTTGCCACTTCAACCTTCCAGTATCGATCGAGGACCTGTCATGGCCAAATCCGCTCGCCCCTCCGCTCGCCAATCGGCAAGTGGACTGGATCAGAATAGCGCGCGCGGAAATGGCGGCGAGTTGCACCAGATCGCGGAAGACGACACGCCTGTCCTTACCACGGCGCTCGGAACGCCTGTCTCCGACGACCAAAACACATTGCGGATCGGTGAACGCGGACCATCGCTGATCGAAGACTTTCACTTTCGCGAGAAGATTTTCCACTTCGACCACGAACGCATCCCGGAACGGGTCGTCCATGCCCGCGGCTATGGCGCGCATGGTCATTTCGAGACCTACGACTCACTGGCCAAATACACACGTGCCGACATTTTCCAGCGAGCTGGTGAAAAGACGCCGGCATTCGTTCGTTTCTCGACGGTTGCCGGCAACAAGGGCTCGTTCGATCTCGCCCGCGACGTGCGCGGCTTTGCGGTCAAGCTCTACACCAAGGAAGGCAATTGGGATTTGGTCGGCAACAACATTCCAGTCTTCTTCATCCAGGACGCCATCAAGTTTCCCGATCTGATCCACGCCGCCAAACAGGAGCCCGACCGTGCTTTTCCGCAGGCACAGACGGCGCACGACAATTTCTGGGACTTCATCAGCCTGATGCCGGAATCGATGCACATGGTCATGTGGATCATGTCGGATCGCGCCATCCCGCGTTCCTTCCGCTTCATGCAAGGCTTTGGTGTGCACACGTTCCGCCTCGTCAACGCCAAGGACGAATCCACCTTCGTCAAGTTCATCTGGAAACCCAAGCTCGGCATGCAATCGGTGGTCTGGAACGAGGCGGTCAAGATCAACGGCGCCGATCCCGACTTCCATCGCCGCGATCTGTGGGAGGCCATACAGGCCGGCAATTTCCCGGAATGGGAGTTGACGGTGCAACTGTTCGATCAGGCGTTTGCCGACAGTTTTGACTTCGATATCCTGGACGCAACGAAGATCATTCCCGAAGAGGTTCTCGAACCAATTCCGGTCGGTCGGCTGGTGCTCGACCGGATGCCGGATAATTTCTTCGCCGAGACCGAGCAGGTTGCATTCATGACGCAGAATGTGCCGCCCGGAATCGATTTCTCCAACGATCCGCTTCTGCAGGGCCGCAACTTCTCCTATCTCGATACCCAATTGAAGCGGCTGGGCAGCCCGAACTTTACCCATCTGCCGATCAATGCACCGAAGTGCCCGTTCGCCCATTTTCAACAGGACGGGCACATGGCCATGCGCAATCCGGCCGGTCGCGCCAACTATGAACCTAACTCATGGGGACTGGGACCGCGCGAGGATCCGCAGCGTGGCTTCCGTTCTTTCTCCGATGCCGAACAAGGGCAGAAAGTACGTCTGCGCGCGGAGAGCTTCGCCGATCACTACAGCCAGGCCCGGCAATTCTTCAACAGCCAGACACCACCGGAGCAGCGTCACATCGCGATGGCGCTGACGTTTGAACTGAGCAAGGTCCAGGCACCGGCGATCCGCGAACGCATGGTTTCGCATTTGTTGAACATCGATGAAACGCTGGCGACCACGGTCGCCGACAAGCTCGGCATCCGTGACATGCCCGAACCTGCCGAAGCCGCCGTTCCACCGCGCGATGACTTGCCGCCGTCGCCGGCGCTCAGCATCATCCAAAACGGGCCCGACAGTTTCGAAGGCCGCAAAGTCGGTGTCATGCTCAGCGATGGAGCCGATGTCGCGCTGTTCGAGGAACTTCGTTCCGCCATCGAAGCGGAAGGCGCGGTGATGGAGGTGGTTGCGCCCAAGGTGGGCGGCGTCGAAGCCGCCGACGGCACCCACATCGAGGCAAGGCACATGATCGACGGCGGTCCATCCGTTTTGTTCGACGCGGTGGTGCTGCTCCTCTCCGAGGCGGGCGCCGAGCTACTGGTCACGGAGGCCGCTGCGAAGGATTTCGTGTCTGATGCGTTTGCGCATTGCAAGTTCATCGGCTTCACCTCCGGGGCCGAGCCGCTCCTGATCAAAGCAGGCGTCGCTCCCGATGCCGATGAGGGGCTGAGGCGGCTGGATTCGGCAGCTTCGGTAGCTGCGTTTGTGCAGTCATGCCGCAAACTGCGGCTCTGGGCGCGGGAGGCGGCTGTCAAACTTTGATGCGATGGCGTCAGCTGTTTCCGTTGGCGCACCCGCACTCTTTGGTTTGCCGCCAACCCTAGCCGGCACCGCGGTCTACGAGCGATCTTCCTTGCTGGACGCTTGTCGCCGCTGCTTCTCCAGGACCTCGTCGGTCCCAACCAGCTTCTTTGCTCCGCCTGAAATGGTCGTGGACACCACCGAAGGCGGATCGCTCGCCGGAAAGGAATCCTCCAACCCCGCCTGCAGTTGGTCCTCGAGCGTGCGTGGTTCTTCGGACCGGCCGGGCGTTCTGCGCGTGTCGATCTTCTCCAGCGACTGTTTCTTTTTCGGCGAATCGTTAGCGTTCCGGACCAGGGCGTAAAGCTGCTCGATCGCGAGTTCCTTGATCGTTTCGAAATCGGCCCGATCGTCCTTGGCAGCCTCGATTTGATCAACCATGGCTTTCTCGAAGCGGTCGAGGCTGTCGCCTCCGCAGGCATGGGAAAGGCGCAACAGGGCTTCGTTCAGCATCAACGGAGCGAAATGTGCTGAAGCTTCAAGCCTGAGCTGCCTTAAACGGTCCGGAGTTGCGGCCTGCAACTTTGACATGGACAACCTCCTTTCTCCCACAAGCGTCTCAACGGGATTTGACCGCCGATGTTCCACCGTGCCTGAACATCTGTCATGCCATGCGAGCTACAAGAACCAGCTTGCCACCAATCCCGCCGACGCCGCAAAAATCGCCAAGGTCGTCACGCCGCCCAGGATGTTCGTGCTTGTGCTGTTGACCTTGTCGCCCATGATCTTGCGATTGTTGGTCATGATGAGGATGAGAAGCAGCAGCGGCGGCGTTGAAAATCCTTGCAAGATGCCGGACCAGACGAGAGCTTTCATCGGGTTGAAGCCGAAGAAATTGAGACCCACCGCCACCAGCGTTATGACCCCGATCGCGATGTAGAATTTGGGAGCCTGCCGGGGTTTGGCATGCAGGCTATTCTTCCATCCCATCGCCTGGGCGAAATCGAAAGCAGCGCCAGCGGTCATGATCGGCACGGCCAGGAAGCCGACGCCAATTACACCGGCCGCAAAGAGAATGCCGGCAGCGTCGCCGGCAAGCGGCCGCAGCGCTTCGGCCGCCTGTGCCGCTGTCTCGATCTGCGTGTGTCCGGCCTTGTAGAGCGTCGACCCGGTCGAAAGGATGATAAAATACATGATCAGATTGGAGAACGTCATGCCGATCAGGATATCGCGGCGGGATCGGCGCAGTTCACCCTCGGTGGCGCCTTTGCGCTCTTCGAGGCTCGTTCGACCCTTGGCGATCTCCTCCTCCACCTCCTGATTGGACTGCCACGTGTAAAGGTATGCGGAGAGAGTGGTCCCGACGATGGCGACGAGGATGGACAGGTACTCTCGGCTGAACTCGATTTGTGGCAACAGCGTGCCACGCAGGACGGAAGCGGCATCCGGTTTGGCAAGTACCGCGGAGACCACATAGGCAAGCAGAGCCAGAGCCAGCCACCGGAACACATTTCGGATCAATTTGTACGATCCGAGCACCTGCAGGGCAAAAATGACGACCGCAACGGCAGTGACGACCAACGGAGCAGGCAGCGGAACGAACAGCACAATAGCCGCCGACATGGCGCCAAGGTCGGCGGCTGCCTCGATCGTGTTGCCGATCAGCACGCCCACCAGCACGGACCATAGCAGCCAACGCGGATAGAAGTCCGATATGACCTGGAAAAGCCCGCGACCCGAAACCTGGCCAAGTTTGGATGAAAGGTAGACGACGAGATACATCATCGGCAGCGTGACAGGTGCCGTCCACAGCAGGTCGGGGCCGAACCGCGCTCCGGCGCTGGCGTAGGTACCGATGGCCGAGCAGTCGTCATCGGCCGCGCCGGTGATCAGGCCAAGCCCAAGCGCCCGAACGACGTCGCCCCCTTTTCGCCTGCTTTCCCTTTGGCCAGCATTCTCAGGCGGCTTGTTCATTGAAGGCGCGTCTTTACCGAGGCCACGCAAGAAATCATGACGAACATTCCAATCGGATGGCGATGAAGCGTTGCAGCTGCATTGAGATCGAGGTTCGAACCTCCGGTCAGGTTTTTTGTTCCTGGACACGGTCCCGGCCCGCGACGGCGGCGGAGCCGAACGTCAAAGCGAATGCTCCGTCCCCCTGAAGAAGACAATGCTTGTGTCGAAGCCAATCCTTCAGGCGACGTGGCACAAAAGCTATTTCTTGAAGTCAGCGGCTCGTACTGCCGCCGATCACCATCCGCACGCCGAGGCCGATGATGAGACAGCCGGCGAGCCGCTGCTGCCAAAGCCTTGCGCGAGGGTGCCGCATGACCCATGCGCCGACCGCGCCCGATGCCAAGGCGTAGGCTCCCAGCACCAGCACACCGGTTATCTTCTGTGTTGCGCCGAGCAGCACCAGTTGCAACGTGACGGAGCCCCTATGCGGGTCGACAAATTGCGGCAGGAACGCAACCATGAACATCAAAGGCCAGGGATTGCTCAGATTGGCGATCATTCCTTCCCGGGCGGCGGCGAGCGGCCGCAGGGCCTTGATGTCACCTGTGGGAATGGTTGCCGAGGCTGAAAGCAGCAGCCGGAAACCCAGCCACATGATATAGGCCGCCCCGGCCCATCGAAGCAGATTGAACGCCACCGGCGAGGCGTGGACAAGCGAAGACAGGCCGAATGCAATCAGCGGAAGCTGCACCAGTCCGGCGCCCAGCGTCATGCCGAGTACCGTGAACAACGCCACGCCGCGCCCGTGTCCGATGCCGCGGGCCATCACCAGCATGCTGTCGGGGCCTGGCGGCACCTGCATCAGAATGACGGTTCCGACAAAAGCTGTCCACAATGAGAGGTCGATGGGGCATCTCCTTTCGCGCCGCCGATGACATCAAAGGGGCCAGCCGTCACCGGGTTCCGGCGGCAAATGAAAATGTCCATCGCGAAGAACCAGCCTGATGGAACGCGGTGCAGTCCTGGAAGTTGAAAAGCCAGAGCCGTTCCTGAACCGGTTTTGGAGGCCTGATCCGTGCATGAACCGATAAACGCCTTCCCGCTCCCGCTGGATACGTCTCCGATGGAGGCCAGGCTTGCCGATGCAATCCCAAGGGATGGGAACCGCTGGCAGTACGAGCCTAAATGGGACGGATTCCGCTGCCTTGCTTTCAAGAGCGACGACACCGTTGACCTGCGCGCCAAATCCGGCAAGCCGCTCGGCCGCTATTTTCCGGAAATCACGGAGATCCTGCGTGACCTCAAGCGCGGGCATTTCGTCATCGACGGCGAGATTGTCATCGAGGTGGACGGTGAGCTTTCCTTCGAGGCGCTGCAGATGCGTCTTCACCCGGCACAAAGCAGAATCCGCAAACTGAGTTCGCAGACGCCTGCCAGTCTGATCCTCTTCGACATGCTTGCCAGGCCGGGCGGCGAGGTCATCACGGGCAAACCACTTGTCGAAAGGCGGCGAGCGATCGAGGACTTCGTGACCTCCTCGAACAGTCCGGATCTTCGCCTGTCGAAGTGCACTTATGATGCAGCGACGGCGGCTCGATGGCTGAACGGGGCCGGCCATGCATCGACCGACGGCATCGTGGCCAAAGTGCTCGACGAGCATTATCTGTGCGGCGAACGTGCGATGGTGAAGGTAAAGCCGAGGCGCACCGCCGATTGCGTTGTCGGCGGTTTCCGCTATCTCGCGGGTAGCCGTGAGGTCGGCTCACTGCTCCTCGGCCTCTACAATGACGACGGCAAGCTCGATCACGTCGGCTTCACGTCGACCATCGCCAGGACCGACAGAGGAGCGCTCACGCGCCGGCTGGAAGGGCTGCGGTCAGAGCCCGGATTCACTGGCAAGGCGCCCGGCGGCCCGAGCCGCTGGAGCACGGAGCGCAGCGGACAATGGGAGCCTTTGGAACCTGAACTGGTGGTGGAGGTCCGCTTCGACCACGTCACCGGCAATCGGTTTCGCCATGGCACCAAACTGCTGCGCTGGCGCCCCGACAAGGCGCCACGGCAATGCACGTTCGAGCAGATCGAATAGACCGCCCCAGGGAGATCGCCCCAGAAACCTGTCACGATTTATTGCGACGAAGGAACCAACTCGGGATTCACCGGTTCGGACACCATCCACCCGGAGCTACCCTGACATGCCGAATGCAGCAGAAATTCTGATCGACACACTCGTCGCCTGGAACGTGGAGGTGGTGTTCGGCTTGCCGGGAGACGGCATAAACGGCGTCATGGAAGCGTTGCGGACGCGGCGCGACAAAATTGCCTTCGTTCAGGTCCGGCATGAAGAGTCGGCTGCCTTCATGGCATGTGCATATGCCAAGTGGACAGGAAAGCTGGGCGTGTGCCTCGCGACGTCCGGCCCCGGCGGAACACATCTTCTGACCGGCCTCTATGACGCCAAGCTCGACCAGGCTCCAGTGCTGGCGATTACGGGCATGCAGTTCCACGATCTGATCGAGACGTTCACGCAACAGGATGTCGATCTGACGCGCGTGTTCAACGATGTCTCCGTTTATAACGCCCATGTTGCCGACGCCGCGCATATGGAAAACGTCGCCAGCCTTGCCTGTCGAACCGCGCTGGCGCGCAAGGGCGTCGCCCATCTTTCGATTGCCAGCGACATCCAGGAGCAGGAGCGTGATCCGTCGAAGCGCTCCAAGCGCAATCGCCCGGCGCACACGCCGCAGGATATGTTCGCCGGTCACAGCGTACCGCTGGACGTTGAGCTCGACAAAGCCGCCGCCATTCTCAATGACGCTTCGCGGGTTGCGATCCTGGCCGGACGCGGCGCCATCGGCGCGGCAGCCGAACTCGAATATACGGCGCGCCTGCTGCAGGCGCCTGTCGCGAAGGCCTTGCTGGGCAAGGCGGTGCTGCCGGACGATCATCCCTACACCACCGGCGGGATCGGTATTCTTGGAACCCTGGCTTCGCAAGAAGCGATGGAGAGTTGTGACGCGGTGCTGATTATCGGTTCGACCTTTCCCTACATCGAATACTACCCGAAGCCCGGACAGGCCCGTGGCGTCCAGATCGACTGCGATGCGCAACGGATCGGCTTGCGCTTTCCAGTCGAGGCCGGCCTTGTCGGCGACGCGGCAGAGACATTGCGCGCGCTCAACCGGCGCCTGACGCAAAAGCCCTCGGATGAATTCCTGCGCCGTTCCCAGGAGACCATGAGAAAATGGCGCGAGATGATGCGGCAGTCGGAAGACATGCAGGCGCAACCATTGAAGCCACAAGCGATTGCCCGGGCTTTCGGACAAAGATTGGCCGACGACACAGTGCTGGCCACGGATTCCGGTCAGAATACGGAGCTGGCCGCCCGCCATGTCGATCTTCGCAGCGGCCAGGCATTCGGGGTGTCCGGATCGCTGGCGTCGATGG
>NZ_RZRP01000280.1:0-7068 GCF_003997795.1 Mesorhizobium sp. M7A.F.Ca.US.005.03.2.1
GGATTCGTAGAGAACGATGACGACGTTGCCGGATGAAAAGTCCTGCTCGGGAACGACGGCCCACGAGAAATATCCGGCCTTCTGGTAGATCTCGTCGATCCGCTCGGCGATGGCGTAAAGGTCGGCGGCGCTTATCTTTTTGTTCCGCTGCGCGGCCCACGCTTGCTCCAGCGTAGCGCTGGGCACCGTCACCGCGCCTCGAACGGTTATCGACCTCAAGGTAAACATTGTTTTTTCGGCTTGTTCCGAGCTCGTTGCCTTGCGTGCATCCGGAACTGACAGGTCAATCGTGCCGGGCTTCCTCGGAGCGGAATAGCGTCGGATGATCTCGTTCTGATCCGAAACCACCGAATCGATCCGCTCGGGGATCGTCTGGCTAAGGCTCGGTCCGACCATGAAGGCACTGGTTGCAAGACTGATGGACACGCGACGTACTGCGTCGAACCAGTGGGACAGCGCCTTGCGAAGAGGCATCAATCAAACTCGCTGACATGTCGTGGCAGGGAAAATCAACGGTTATTCGAAACTTGGTTTAGCAAATTAGCAAATATGTCGGGGTCCGTCATCCCGCGATGCACACCCGTCAGTGCCCCAACAAAGCGCAGACCGCCTGAGCCTGAACCTCCCGCAAGCGGTCGAGCAACGCGCCAGCCGGCTCAGCGATGTTCAGCGTGGTGGTGACCGAGCGCGTCCCGTCGGCGGTTGATGCCGCCCACTGCGTGTAGCCCGGGAAACTGCCGGTGTGGCCATAAACGACACCGCACGGCGTGGTGTAGCGGAACAGTCCGAGACCGGCCTCGTTCGTCCCGGGTCCGGGCGGACTGGAATTGCCGGCCACGAACTTCATCTGTTCAATCTGCTCGGCAGCGCCGAAGAACTTCAGTCCGAGATCTGCCCGTATGAACATCGACAAATCATCAGGCGTCGACACGATCGCGCCCGACGCCCACGCACCGCTCGGGCTGACGAAGGTCGTGACATCTTTCGGCTCGGATCCGGGCGCGACGACATAGCCGTGGATGGCGGGCCCAGGCAGCGCGATGTCGCGCGTGGGGAAACTCGTCTGGGCGAGGGCGGCAGGACCAAACGCGATGTTCTTCAGCAGCGTCCCGTAGGGCATTCCTGTGACCGCCTCGGCGATCAGCCCGACGACGACGTTGTCCGTGTTGGAGTAGGTATACTGGGTGCCGGGCGTAAACTCGAGCGGGTCGTTGCGGACCCAGCCGATGATCTCAATGGGCTGCACGTAACCTTGAGGATTTGTCGCGACCTGCTCGGCCAAGCCCTTGGACTGCAAGTAGTCGGGCAGGCCGCTGGTGTGGTTCAGCATCTGGCGGACCGTGACGGCCGACCATGCCGCCGGCAGATCAGGCAGGTGCTGGCCGATGGTGTCGTCGAGGCCGAGCCGGCCCTTCTGGACGAGGTGCAGGGCAATGGCGCCGTTGAATGCTTTTGAGATGCTGGCGATGCGCATGTATTGGTCGACCCCCAGCGCCTCACCCGATATGACATCGGCGCGCCCCGCTGTGAGTACGGTCATGCGACCGTCGCGGTAGAGCGTGGCGATCGCCCCGGGAGGTCCATCCTCTGCATCGAGGAGCTCCTGTAGGCCGGCCTGGACCTTTGCATCGGCTGTTCTCAACTGAGCCGCGGTTAAGCCGGTCGAGCGTGCCGGGCCTTCGCTATCAGGATGTTTTACATAGAGATCCGGATTCATCTCTTCAGAAGACACGATGACTTCGTCATTGACGCCCGAGTCAATATAATCATCGGTAATTGAAAAGCCTGCCAGAAGCTGTTTGTCCGTGAGAGGATACCAGGAGCCGAGTTCGTGCGAGTAGGCGGCAATGGCCAGCATCGCGAGTTCACGATTGCTATACAGGTCGACTTCATAATCTTCGACCAATTTGCCATCCGAATATTTCTTATATCCATCAATGTAAGGATCGCGGGAATTGTCGCCTCTATACTTATCCACAATGTCGCCGACGGTGACCTTAGACTTGTTTCCGTGGAAATAGATCTTGCGGAGGAGAAAACCCCAAGCAGCTACCCCATACTCTGGGGTTTCATAAATGGCAGTTTGGTTGCCGTACCGGTCTGGCAGAGTGCAACCCACATATCCTCTCATGCTGTCTCGCTGCCATTTCGAGATGTTTATGGCGCCGGGATTGTTTGTTCGAAGGGCCCTCCGAGTAAGCGCATTTGAGGAACTATAGTCAGCGTCCGGCAGGCTGCTAAAGAAATTGCCGATCCCGACCAGACTTCTGAAGTTGAATTCAGTAGCTTCAGGATATTTCGCATCGTCGCGAAATGGCGGGGCTAGACTGCGCGCCTTGTTCGCTTGCCAAAACGGCAGCCCGAGTGCACTACCGGTCTGCATCCCCACTGTGCCGTCAACGGGCATTCCATATGTGCTCTGGAAGGACTTCACAGCGCTTGCTGTCTGCGAACCAAACACTCCATCAATCGCTGAGGCGTAAACAGATTTGTCCGTGAGTACGCTCTGTAGAAGCGCAACCCTACGATCAAGAACGTTGCTTCGTGTTTGCTGAAAGACCGGACCGACGGGTTGACGCTTGTCGCTGATGCTGAAGTTGCTGACCCATTCGCTCGACCCGGAATAATCGTCAGGTGCTCCGCATTTCAGGGGATTCGCTGCGCTAACTTCATCCGGGCTTTCAAAAGCGAAGGCCGGACCGGAAGGCAAGAGGGCCAGGAGCGCAATGCCAAGCCAACCGCCCATCCCCGGCCTGAAACAACCGCCTATCATTTGGCGACTTCACCGCATGCGTCGACTGCATCGGTCTTCGACATGCATCCTCCGATCTTCGGCGAATGTCAGTTCGCCTCCTTAACCGACATTCTCGTCTACGAGCACCTTTTCCATATCATCCAAAGAGTGGATGACGGAAGGTGAACTCGATTCTGATCTGGCGAATCTTTGTCAGAAACGCCGCTATCGCCGCGGCAGCCTGCAACTTCAGCGCCGAGAGCTTCCGCTTGTCCGACGTGAACTCGGAGCGAGCCATGTTTACGAGCTCGTATCGGCGAGAAACAGTCCTTTCCGGCGAATGGTTGAGCCGTGCGGTCTCCGATTGGAGCTGACCCTGACATGCGGAATTCCGATCCCCTGTCAAGGGGTGCGCTTACGCACCTTCGGCGACCAGCGCGCATTTGCAGCCAAGTGGAGTCACTTGGCGTCGCGAAAGTGCGGCTGTGTTGAACGATGCCGGCCTGTCTGACTTCGCCGAGCTGCGCAAGGCGATCACACGACGGCAGCACGACCTCTACTTTGTCGCCTTCGACCTGCTGCACCTCAACGGTCATGACCTGCGCGACATGGCACTGGAGAAACGGCGTGAGATCCTTGAAAGCGTGATCCCCGCCAACATCCGCATCCAATTCAGCCAGGCGCTGCCCAGCGAGGCCAATCCATCACCTGATCGATGAAGCCGGTCTGGAGGGGCTGGCATCAAAGCCACGCCTGATCGGCGCCAAAAGGCATGAAGCGTGAAGCATGTGCGTGGCGAGGCAGACTCTTGCCATGCATGGCTGCAGGACTTTCGGGAAGAATGAGCAAGCGGGGAAGCGATTTTCTCTCCCATTGGATATCGGATGGTGATCGATATGGCTGTGGACGCAAAACGGGCAGCGCGAGCCAGGGCATTCCGGGCCAAGAGATCGATGAAGAGATCGGCCCGATCTTCGAAGACATCATGCAGGGTTGCGGGGCGCCACGCTTCGCCGCTGCGAGGAGGACTAATGCTCGGCAGCCGAGGGTTCGACAAGGTGTTGCTAATATGCAGCAGCGGCGGCATCTCTGACGGCCACCGCCTGGAACCGCTTCTCACGGCTGGCTGTAGACGTCAAAATGAGAACGAAAATCGGGAGGTGACGAAGATGGATAAGCGAGAAAACAGGATCATTGAGACGTGTTGCCTTATAGCCGTTCCGGTATCGATGGCTCTCACTATGGTACTTGCTCAACTGATCCTTGGCTGAACCCAAGGCACCGACCAGGCAAGACATGAGCCGTATTACGCGACCGCTAAACCGGCAGGCGATCTGGCAACGCTAGCTATCGTTGCTCAGGTGGTTTCAGGATTACCTGAACATCGCGGGCAAAATCTACTACGAAACCCACTTGCTCCGCTGATGCGGATGCAAGCATTTTTCAGCGAGGTCGCGCTGGACCTGGTCTGCGCGGATGGATCGACCCTTCCTGTCCTCGTCAACGCCGCGGAGCGGCGCGGCGAATCGGGCAATCTGCGGTTCATCCGCATCACCGTCTTCAATGCGTCCGACCGCCGCCGCTATGAACGAGAGCTTCTGGAAGCGCGCCGCACTGCAGAGCGGGCCAACGCCGAACTGCTTAAACTCCCATACACTCGAACGTCGCGTGGCCGAGGCGGCCGAGGTCGCCTGAAGAGCGAGCGGGCACTTCACCAGGCGCACAAAATGGAGGCGGTTGGCCAACTGACCGCCGGCATCGCCCATGATTTTAATAACATGCTCTCAGTCATTGTGTCGTCGTTCGGGCTACTCGAGAGGCGGCTTGTAAACGGCGAGGACGTTTCCCGGTTTGTTTCCTCCGCAAACCCGGTTTGTTTCCTCCGCAAACAGACTAGCGCTGGGCCTCTGAGTTCGCCTCACCGAGCGCGCAATTCAATCTATAGGTTCACGGACGCAACGGCTTGTTCTTGTGCATCGCAGCAACGATATTGCTACATATGCGTTGTGCAGGACCGTGCCATTCCGGCGCACAAGGACACCGACTTGCGAAATATATCCGATACGATCGCTCGCCTGAGCGCGATGCACGCGCGGCCAGCAGCTGGATCCGGAGAACGGAACGACGCTCACTTGTCCGAAATTACAGGGTTCGGGTCCAATCCCGGAGCCTTGCGCGCGAGGCTTTATCTTCCGAAGAACCTGGCCCGGCAGGCGGCGCTGGTCGTCGTGCTGCATGGCTGCACCCAGAACGCGGCCAGCTATGATCATGGCTCCGGCTGGAGCGAGCTCGCCGCCGAGCATGGTTTTGCGGTGCTGTTCCCCGAGCAGCAGCGCGCCAACAACCCCAATCTTTGCTTCAACTGGTTTGTACCAGGCGATATCAGGCGCGACAGCGGCGAGGCACTGTCCATCCGCCAGGTGATCGAGGCGGCAGTGGTTACGCATGGCCTCGATCGCAAGAGGATCTTTCTCACCGGTCTGTCCGCCGGCGGCGCTATGGCGGCGGTGATTCTGGCGGACTATCCCGAACTGTTTGCCGGCGGCGCGATCATTGCCGGGCTCGCCTATGGAAGTGCCTCGACGATCTCCGCAGCCTTCGACCGCATGCGCGGCCATGGCGGTCCGTCCCAAGCCGACCTCCAGCGGCTGTTGCGGGCGGCCTCGCCGCACAAGGGTCCGTGGCCGCGTATTTCGATATGGCAGGGCCCGGCCGACACGACTGTTGTGCCTGCCAATGCGGATGCAGTCCTGGCGCAGTGGCAAAGCGTGCACAATCTCGGCGAAAAGCCAACACGCATAGAGAAGGTCGACGGCCAGACGCGGAAGGTCTGGAGCGACAGCAACGGGCGCGAGGTAGTCGAGACGTTCACCATTGCCGGCATGGGCCATGGGACGCCACTGCAAACTGGCGGCGGCGATGGTCTCGGCAACGCAGGGCCTTTCATGCTGGATGTTGGGATTTCCTCGACACGCCACATCGCCCGCTTCTGGGAATTGACGAAGCCGGACGTGCGACGCAAAGCCAAAGCCGAGGTCGCTTCAGGCGCCGCATTGCAGTCATTTGCACCAACGGAAAAACCGCGGGCAGTCCGAATCGATCCCACGCCGGAGCGAGCCAATGCGCGCGGTCCGGCAAGTGGGATTTCCAAGGTCATCGAAAATGCTCTGCGCGCGGCGGGGTTGATGCGCTGAATTGTTGTGGCGGAGGAGCTCTTTGTCTGGACTCTGCTGAACCAAGAGCCCACCATCGATAAGGCAGTGAACCCCTGCTTACCCAAGACAGCGGCGTCGTTTGGGCCAAGGCTATTTACCATCGGCCCTGGAAAGCGCTTTTGAAACAGGCCGGCCTGTCGGATGTGACGCTACATGAGCTGCGGCATACCTACGCCAGCACGATGGTTCGAAATGGCGCTCCGTTGATCATCGTGGCACAGGCCCTTGGTCGCAGCGACACCCGAACGGTGGAGAAGCACTATGCTCACCTCGCCCCGTCCTATAGCGGACATCATTCGCCGACTAGCACCCGACATTTAGAGGACAATCCAAATGGCTGAGGTCGTAATTGCCTGCTCACTTGCCGTGATCGCGTGCTTCTGCGCGTTGTGCATAATCGCGTTTTTCATGCTGGCGAAGTCCGCTACCATCCTTCTTACCTTGAACAGAAAGATGACGCCGCTCGGCGCTTGGCCGAGCCATTAGGTCCAACCGTGCGAGAAGCTGTGGCCACGGCGATGGCAAAGCCACGGCGCTCCGAAACCTATTAAGCTCAACTCGACCTACGCCATTGCCGTGAGGCGCTTGCCCGCGCGCTCGTGCACGAAGGTGGCCATGTGAATAATAGGACCGGACCGCCCCACCTTCCGTGGCGTTACAGCTATTCAGAGCGATCGACAGTTCCACGCATTTGCGATGCCGCTTGGGCTTCGAAAAAGCTGACCGGCTTATCCGACGTCGCCCAGACGCAAATTCCGTAGGCAATCCCGAAGGAGATCAACAGGGCGGGCAAGATGGGTAAGCGGTGCATGGATCGGCTGGGCCTCTTTGTTGCAGACCCGCCCACAACCTCCTGCAACCCGATCGGTTCGACATAAAGTATTTACGTGTTGGCATGGTTTACGAATGGTTTCGCGGGCCATCCACCTCATGGCCGCTTTGGCTTTGGCCGGACCGGTTAAGGTTGAGCCGGATGATTTGACCGGCTGCGAAACTCCTCGCAAATTCCTCGTTGTCGAAAAGCTGTTGGGTGGTCACGCCATCCTCGATGATCTGCACCGCCCATTGGCCGTCTATGTGTTCTACCCGAACACCGTCCTTCTGATCGTCGCCCACGCC
>NZ_RZRP01000281.1:0-7057 GCF_003997795.1 Mesorhizobium sp. M7A.F.Ca.US.005.03.2.1
TTGACCTGCAGGTCCACGAAACCCGGCACCAGCAGGCCGTCACCGGCGTCGACGAGGGCGATGTCCGAGGGGACGGCGCCCGTGGGCAAAATGGCCTCGACGAGACCGTCGCGCACGACCAGCGCGTGGCCTTCATGCCAATCGTCGCCGTCGAAAATCCGGGCGCCAGTCAGGGCAAAGCGATTGCTCATACGGTCTCCGTCACCTTGCGAAGATTGCGCGGCGTGTCCGGGTCGAGACCGCGATGGCGGGCAAACGCCTCGACGAACATGTAGAAGGAGACGATCAGCGTCAGCGGATCGGTCAGTGGATGGCCTGTGGCGACATGCGGCAGGCGCACGGCGCGTTGGGCAAGTGCCGAGGTGACGAACACCGGCGCGCCCTTGGCCGCCAGGCTGTCGGCGGCCTCGGCAATCGACGGTTCGGACGCGTCGCGCGCGGCCAGCGCCAGCACCGGAAAATCGGGGCCGACCAGCGCCAGCGGGCCGTGCATGACCTCGGCGGCGCTGTAGGCTTCCGCATGCATGCCGCAGGTCTCCTTGAATTTCAGCGCAGCCTCATTGGCCATCGCCGCCGACGGTCCGCGGCCGAGGATGAACAACGACTTCTGCTTCTCGATCGTCTCAGAGAGCACGCTCATCCAGTCGCAGGCGATCGCCTTGCCGAAATGCTCCGGCAGGCGGGCAAGCGCCGCCAGCAGCGCATCGTCGCCGGTGGCATGCGCCATCAGAGCGAGGCCGGCGACGGCCGAATTGATGAAGGTCTTGGTGGCCGCGACGCTGCGCTCGGGGCCGGCCAGGATGTCGATCGCATAGTCCGAGGCACGCGCCAGCGGCGAATCGGCGGTGTTGGTGATGGCGACGGTCAGCGCGCCTCCCGCCCGCGCGGTTTCGGCCATGGCGACGATGTCGGGGCTCTTGCCCGATTGCGAGATCGCCAGGCAGGCCGAGCCGGCGAGCCTGAGCTTGCGGCCATAGATCGAGGCGATCGACGGCCCGACCGATGCGACGGCCAGGCCCGCCGTCAGCTCGACGGCGTATTTCATGAAGGTGGCGGCATGGTCGGACGAGCCGCGCGCCACGGTGACGACGAACTGCGGGTCGCGTTCCCGGATGCCGCGCCCGGCTTCGGTCAGCACGGCGCCGGAGCCGTCGAGCAGGCGGGCGACGGCCTGCGGGACCTCCTCGATCTCGCGCCGCATATGGGTCATCTCTGTCGACATGGTCGGCTCTGTCGTGCTCATGGTCGGCCCTCTTCGCTCGGCCCTGTCAGCCGCAGTTCGGCGACGAAATCATAGGCGTCGCCCCGGTAGATAGAGCGGGTGAATTCGATCACCTTGCCGCTCGCCAGATAGGAAATACGTTCGATGTGCAGGCCGGCAATGCCTGGCGGCACCTCGAGCAGGCGCGCGTCGCTGTCGCCGAGATTGGCGGCGGAAATGCGCTGCACCGCCCGCACCGGCCGATTGCCGGTCAATTCCAGCGCGGCATAGAGCGAGGAGCCTATGTCGGCCGGGTCGGGCAACACGCTGGCCGACAGCGAGGCCCGCTCGATCGCCAGCGGCGTGTCGTTGGCAATGCGCAGGCGCGCCACGCGCGCCACCAGTTCGTTCGACGACAGGCCGAGCACCATCATTTCGTCGGGCGAAGGTGCGTAAAGGCCGCGGTCGAGCCATGCCGAACGCACCACCATGCCGCGCCGCGCCATGTCCTCGGTAAACGAGGTCAGCCGCGACAGCGACTGTTCGACACGCTCCATGCGCGGCGCCACGAAGGTGCCGGAGCCGTGGCGCTGCACCAGGATGCCGCCCTTGACCAGGTCCTGCACCGCCTTGCGCACGGTGACCCGCGAAATATCGGCCTTGGTGGCGATGTCGCGCTCGGAGGGCAGCGCGTCGCCCGGCCCGATCAGGCCGCGATTGACCGCGTCCTCGATGCTCTTGCGCAACTGCAGATAAAGCGGCGCGCCGCTTTGCGCCTGATGTTTCAGCGTGGCGAAGATCTGGTCGGCGGCCTCGCTCATCGAGTTGCCTCCGCGTGTCCGGCAAGGAGGCGAACCGCCATCTGCACCGCGCCGCCCAGCGCGTCGTCGAGCGGCGGCTTCAGCAGCGCCCGGTAGCGGGCAGACAGGCGCGGCGCGTAGAGCGGCGCCAGCCCGCCGAGGAGGCACAGCGGCGCGTCGTCGGCGAGATCGAGCGCGCCGAGCGAGGCTTCGACATCGGCAACTACCTTGTCGAGGATCCAGTTGGCGACGCTGTCGCCCTTCTCGGCGTGTTCGAACACCTTGGGTGCGAAGCCGCCGAAATCGCCGGGCTTGGCATTGGTGGTGAATTCGACGACATCCTCCGGGTTGTTGCGGAAGACGGCCAGCATGCTCTGCGTCAGCGGCGAGCCCGCGCGGACGCCGTCATAGGCAAGCAGTGTCTGTTCGAGCAGGTCGCGGCCGATACGGGCGCCGCTGCCCTGGTCGCCAACCTGGAAGCCCCAGCCGCCGATGGCGCGCGATTTGCCTTGTCTGCGCGCCATATAGGCGGTGCCGGTGCCGAGGATCGCCATGGCGCCGTCACCGGCGCCGACAGCGCCTTCCAGCGCGATTTCGGCGTCGGTCTCGACTTGGCTGATGCTGAATGGCAGGATCGCCTCGAGCTGCTGCCGGTAGGTGCCGACATTGGCGCCGGCAAGGCCGAGAATTGCGGGCGTTCGCGGGATCAGTTCCGGATCCTGCCCGGCGACGAGGAACGCCTGCCTGGCGGCCTCGACGATGTTCGAGCGAGCGCCGGTCAGGTCGGTGCGGATGTTGGCGGCGCCGCTTTTGGCGCGGCCGATCACCGTGCCGTCCGCCGTTGCCAGGGCGGCCCTGCAGCTGGTGCCGCCGCCATCGATTCCGAGCACGAAATTCACGTTGATTTCTCCTCCGGGCGGATAATACCAATAAAATACCAATAGCCAAGGGTTAATTTCCGTTTCAAAAAGTTTAAGCCGTATTTTATTGAAAAATCTGCGTATTTCGGCCGCTCAGCGATTTCCAGTCCGCGAATTCGTTAATGCGTGTGGACAAGTGGTATTTTTTTGGTATTGTTCTGGTATTGGAGGAACCGGGATGGCCGAAACGCGCACCGAAGCGCTTCACAAAAATGCCGAGGGGCTGGATATCCAGCCTCCGGACGCCATCCTTTCCTATTTGGCCGATGCGCAGATCGAAGCCGCCAAGGTGGTGCGCCATGCCATTCCATCCATCGCCAGGGCCGCCGAGATCATCGCCGGCAGGCTGAAGGGCGGCGGCAAGCTTGCCTACGCCGCGGCCGGCAGCTCAGGCCTGATGGCACTGGCCGATGCGCTGGAGCTGCCGGGCACCTTCGGCATTCACCGCGACCGCATCGCCATCCTGATCGCCGGCGGCGACGACGCTTTCCGCACGCTGGCCGGCGGGCCGGAAGACGACACCGAGGAAGCCGCGGCAGCGGTCGCCGAGGCCGGCCTCGGCAAGGGCGACTGCCTGATCGCCATTTCCGCCAGCGGCACGACGCCCTATGCCGTGCGGGCCATCGAGGAGGCTGCCCGCCGCGGCGCTGCCACCATCGGCATCGCCAACAACAGGGACTCTGCGCTGCTGCGCCAGGCACAAACCGCCATCCTGCTCGAAACGCCGCCGGAACTGATCGCCGGCTCCACGCGCATGGGCGCCGGCACTGCCCAGAAGATCGCGCTCAACATGCTGTCGACGCTGACCGCCATCCATCTCGGCCATGTGCATGACGGCTACATGGTCAATCTCATGGCCGACAACATCAAGCTGCGCGACCGCGCGGCGCGTATCGTCGCCGCCGTCAGCGGCCGCGGCACGGACGAAGCGGCCCGCCTGCTCGAAAAGAGCGGCGGCGCGGTCAAGACCGCCATTCTGCTCGCCGCCGGCGCCGACAGCACTGACGCGGCGCAGAAGATACTGGAAGAGGCCGGCCAGAAGTTGCGGCCGGCCCTTTCCGCTATAGAGGGGAGCAAGGGCTCAAAAGCCTCTGTTCTCATCAAAACCGAACCTGAAAAAGGTCAACAGGGAGACTGAGCATGACAACGAAACTACTGACGGCACTGCTTTTGGGCACCAGCATTCTCGGCTCGGCCGGGTTGGCTCACGCCGACGACGTAACGCTCAACATCGAAAGCTGGCGCGGCGACGACCTTGCCATCTGGAAGGACAAGCTGATCCCGGCTTTCGAAGCCAAGAACCCGGGCATCAAGGTCGTGTTCGCACCCTCGGCTCCGACCGAATATGACGCCGCGCTCGGCGCCAAGCTCGCCGCCGGCTCGGCGGGCGACCTGATCACCTGCCGCCCGTTCGACAAGTCGCTTGAGCTGTTCAAGAAGGGCAACCTTGCCGATCTCTCGGCGCTGCCTGGCATGGAGAACTTTTCGCCGGTGGCCAAGTCCGCCTGGCAGACCGACGACGGCAAGGCGAGCTTCTGCGTGCCGATGGCCTCGGTCATCCACGGCTTCATCTACAACAAGGACGCCTTCGACAAGCTCGGCATCAAGGTGCCGGAGACCCGCGACGAGTTCTTCGCCGCGCTCGACAAGATTAAGGCCGACGGCACCTACATCCCGATGGCGATGGGCACCAAGGATCTCTGGGAAGCCGCGACCATGGGCTACCAGAACATCGGCCCCAACTACTGGAAGGGCGAGGACGGCCGCGCGGCGCTGATCAAGGGCGATCAGAAGCTGACCGACAAGGACTGGGTCGCGCCGTATGAGGAACTGGCCAAGTGGAAGCCTTATCTCGGCGATGGCTTCGAGGCGCAGACCTATCCGGACAGCCAGAACCTGTTCACGCTCGGCCGCGCCGCCATCTACCCGGCCGGCTCGTGGGAGATCGGCCTGTTCAACACCCAGGCGCAGTTCAAGATGGGCGCCTTCCCGCCGCCGGTCGAGAAGGCCGGCGACACCTGCTACATCTCCGACCATACCGATATCGGCATGGGCCTGAATGCGGCTTCGAAGAACGCCGATGCGGCCAAGACCTTCCTGTCCTGGGTCGCCTCGCCGGATTTCGCAACCATCTACGCCAACGCACTGCCGGGCTTCTTCAGCCTGAACTCCTCGCCGGTGAAGATGGAAGACCCGCTGGCGCAGGAATTCGTCTCCTGGCGCGGCAAGTGCAAGTCGACGATCCGCTCGACCTACCAGATCTTGTCGCGCGGCACGCCGAACCTCGAGAACGAGACCTGGGTTGAATCGGCCAACGTCATCAACGGCACCGATACGCCGGAAGCGGCGGCCAAGAAGCTGCAGACCGGCCTCGATAGCTGGTACCATCCGGCCAAGTAAGAGCTCAGGCAACGGAACCGGCCTGGCGCACGCCTGGCCGGTTCCGGACTACCTCATTCAAAGCCTATTCGGATTGCGATTGTCGGCACCGCCTCCCGGCCTTACCCTCTCTTCGGGGAAGGCTAGCTGATCAGTCGCAGGCCTTTGTTCCTGCCGCATCGGCAGGAATGGTCGGGCCGTGCATCGAGGCATCATCTAGATCGATACCCTTTGGAACCGAGAGACGGCGGGGACCGAACTCATGGCCGCAGATATCAGAGCGAAAAGACCGTTCCGCTGGCATATAGGCGTCTTCCTGGCGCCGGCGGTGCTTGTCTACACGGCAATCATGATCCTGCCGCTCGCCGGCACGCTGCAGCTCTCGCTGTTCCGCAACATCGAGCAGCACCAGGTCTTCGTCGGGCTGGAAAACTTCCGCATGCTGTTCGGCGATCCCAACTGGTCGGTGGGTTTCTGGAACGCGCTGAGGAACAACACCTGGTTCTTTATCATCCACATGCTGGTGCAGAACCCGATCGGCGTCATGCTGGCCGCGCTTCTGTCCAGCCCGAGACTGAGGTTCGCGGCCTTCTACCGCACGGCGATCTTCGTGCCGACCATCCTGTCCTTCGTCATCGTCGGTTTCGCCTGGAAGCTGATCCTGTCCCCGTTGTGGGGCGTGGCGCCGCATCTGATGGATCTCGTCGGCCTGAAAAGCCTGTTCACGCCATGGCTCGGCAAGGAACAATATGCGCTCACCGCACTCAGCCTGATTTCGGTGTGGCAGTTCGTCGGCATCCCGATGATGCTGATCTACGCCGCCCTGCTGTCGATCCCCGAAGAGGTGATCGAGGCCGCCGAATGCGATGGCATTACCGGCCTGGCGCAGTTCTGGAAGATCAAGCTGCCGCTGATCCTGCCGTCGATCGGCATCATCTCGATCCTCACCTTCGTCGGCAATTTCAACGCCTTCGACCTGATCTACACCGCGCAAGGCGCGCTCGCCGGGCCGAACTATTCGACCGATATTCTCGGCACTTTCCTCTACCGCGCCTTCTTCGGCTTCCAGCTGCAGGTCGGCGACCCCAATATGGGCGCGGCGATCGCCACGATGATGTTCCTGATCATCCTCGGCGGCGTCTGCGTCTACCTCTTCCTCGTCCAGACGCGCCTGCGTCGCTACCAGTTCTGAGGGGCCGAGAGATGAGCACCGCCACCCGTTCCGTGCCCCGCACCATCGGCGCCCATGCGATCCTGCTGACCTACACGGTGATCGCGCTGTTTCCGGTGATCCTGGTGATCATGAACTCGTTCAAGTCCCGCGCCGGCATCTTCGGCGCGCCGCTGACGCCGCCGACGCCAAAGACCTTCGACCTGATCGGCTACACCACCGTCATCGGCCAGGGCGACTTCTTCCACTATTTCCAGAACAGCCTCGTCGTCACCGTCGCCTCGCTGTTCTTCGTGCTCCTGTTCGGCGCCATGGCAGCGTTTGCGCTGTCGGAATACCGCTTCCGCGGCAATTCGCTGATGGGGCTCTATCTGGCGCTCGGCATCATGATCCCGATCCGGCTGGGCACCGTCGCCATCCTGCAATTGATGGTGGCGAGCGGGCTGGTCAACACGCTGACGGCGCTGATCCTGGTCTACACCGCGCAAGGCCTGCCGCTTGCCGTGTTCATCCTGTCGGAGTTCATGAAGCAGGTGTCCGACGATCTGAAGAATGCCGGCCGCATCGACGGCCTGTCGGAATACAC
>NZ_RZRP01000282.1:0-7048 GCF_003997795.1 Mesorhizobium sp. M7A.F.Ca.US.005.03.2.1
CGCCGAGCCCTTGCAGCAGCGGCAGCGACCAGCTCTCGCCGCCGGCTTCGGCAAAGACGTTTCGGCCGGCTCTGTCCTGCAGCGAAACATGGAAATGCATGCCCGAGCCGGCGTATTTCTCGATCGGCTTGGCCATGAAGCAGGCGGTGACGCCGTGGCGGCGCGCCTGCGCCCGCACCAGCCGCTTAAGCATGACCAGGTCGTCGGCCGCCCGCATCACATCCTTGCGGTAGTTCAGCGTCAATTCGTACTGGCCGGGCGCATATTCGGAAATGACCGTCTCGGCCGGAATGCCTTGCGCCTTGGCTGCGGCATAGATGTCGGAGAACAGCGGCTCCATGCCGTGCAGATGGTCGACGGAATAGACTTCCGTCTTGCCCGAGACGCGGCCGTCGAGCACGGCGCGCGCCGGCTGCACCTTGCCGTCGGCATCGCGCTCATTGGCCAGCAGGAAGAATTCAAGTTCGAAGGCGCCGGCCGGATAGAGGCCCTTGGCCGCCAGGATGTCGACTTGCCGAGCCAACGCCAGCCGCGGATCCGACGACATCGGCCGGCCGTCGAGCATGTACATCGCCATCAGCAGCTGGCCACGCGGCGGGCTCGTGCCGTAGAGCGGCACCAGCGTACCGGGGATCGGCCATGCCCTGAGATCGCCGTCGCCGGTCGTCCAAATCAACCCGGTCTCGTGCACATCCTCGCCGGTGATGTCGAGGCCCAGGATCGAGATCGGCATATGGCGGCCGCCCTCGAAGATGCTCTTCAGCTCATGCCGGCGCACGATCTTGCCGCGGCCGACGCCATTGGCGTCGGTCAGCACGATATCGAAGGCTTCGATCTCGGGATGGGCGTCGAGAAAGGCTTGCGCCTCGGCGGATGTCGAGCCCGAAGGTGAGGTCATTATGGCATTGGGATGGTCCATCGCCGCTTGTCTCATGCCGCAAGCTTTGCCGCAACCGCGCCGAAGGCGGTGATCAGCCGGTTAACCTGGGTCGCAGTGGTCGCCGGCGAGATCAGCATCATGTTGTGGAAGGGTGCGATCAGCACGCCGCGATTGACCAGCGCGACATGGATGGCGGCCTCCAGTTCCGGCGCATGCGCCACTTCCGCCTCGGCGCCATTGCGCAGCGGACCGGGCGCGCAGATGAACTCGACGCGGGCGCCGACACGGGAAACATGCCAGGGCAGGCGATAGCGATCGATCACGCCGGTCAACCCGGCATCGAGCCGCCGCGCCAGGTGATCCATGCGGTCATAATTTTCCGGCGTCATTACCTCTTCAAGCGCGGCGCGCATCGCTGCGAACTGCAGCGGGTTGGCCGAGAGCGTCGTGCCCATGCCGGAATAGCCCGGCTCCTTGGTCCTGTTGTAGTCCGCGTAGCGCGAGGCGACGTCGTCGCTCATGCCCCAGACACTGGCCGGCACGCCGCCGGCGATCGGCTTGCCCAGGACGAAGAAGTCCGGGTCGAGACCATATTTCCTCGTGTAGCCGCCGGGGCCGGTCGAGATCGTGTGCGTCTCGTCGATCAGAAGCAGTGTGCCGGCTTGGCGTGTCAGTTTGCGCAGGGCGTCATGGTAGCCCGGATCGGCAAGCACCATGCAGGAGTTGGTCAGCACCGGTTCGGCGATGACGCAGGCGACGTCCTTATCCCCAAGCGCGGCTTCGAGTGCTGAGATATCGTTGAACTCGATGACCTTGGCCGTACGGGTCAGGTCGCGGAATTCCCCCGCCAATCCCGGCCGGTTGACGGGCTTGCCGTCGATCAGCCGCACCATCGTCTCGTCGACCGAGCCATGGTAGCAGCCGTTGAAGACAAGGATCTTCTCCCGGCCGGTGACGGCTCGGGCGACGCGCAGCGCAAAGCGGTTGGCGTCGGTCGCCGTCGTCGCGATCTGCCAGAACGGCAGGCCGAAGCGCTGCTGCAGCAGCGGCCCGATGGCGAGCGCATCTTCCGAAGGCAGCATATAGGTCAGGCCACGTCCGGCCTGGCGGCGGATGGCGCGCGCCACCGGCGGCGGCGAATGGCCGAACATCGAGCCGGTGTCGCCAAGGCAGAAATCGTCGAGCTTGTTTCCGTCGATGTCGGTGATCGTGGCGCCCTTGGCGCTGTCGACCAGGATCGGGAACGGCGTCGGCCAGTCGTTCATCCAGTGCATCGGCACGCCGCCGAAGAAGCCGGGCAGGCCGTTGCCGACCTTCGCCTGAGATTGCGGCCGCGCCTTGCGGAAGGCTGCCCCCTCGGTCTCGCGCAGATCGGCAATGCGGTCGCGGCCGATGCCGCCGATGGACGTCTTGGACATATCGCTGTGCATGAAAACCCCTCTGGTCGATTCCTCTTAGCCAATCCGTGTCTGCATCCGCAATTGGCCGCGCATCTGTCCTGCGTTGGCTCAGCCTTTGGCGGCGGCGCTTGACCGTGCTGCCGAAGTCGGCGCCAATATGAGCGGAAATTGAGGGGGGAGGGGTAATGAGGACGGTCATCTGTGTGGCGATGCACCTGTCGTTGGCGAGCGCGGCCTTCGCGTCGGGCGGCATCTGGTGCTCCACCGACGACACGGCGGCGACATTCGAGGTCGAGGCCGGCGTCACCAGAGGCATGGGCGGGCCGACCTTCAACTTTCGCGGCAACCTCGAAATTCTGAGCCGGCCTGCCAGCGACAGCCTGCGCAAGACCGTGTTTGAGGATTCCAACCTGACGCAGTACTGGCTCGACGGCAAGGAATTGCGGCTGAACATCTATCGTGAGCACGAGGCCGCGCAAAAGATCAACTCGGTCGAACTGACGATCCTGACCAGGACCAGCGACGAAGGCGTCTACGACGGGAGCTATACGCTCTTCATCTACGACGCCGCGGCGGATACGGACCAGGACGGCAAACCGGTTGAAATCAGCGGCAAAGTGTCGTGCGGAGCGGAGTGAGCGGGGTCAGGCCGTGATGTCGATGACGCCGCAGTCGCCTGCCGCGCTGCCGAAGGCGACGCGGCGTTCTTCCTTGTCCCACATCATCGAGGTGATGGCGCCCTTGCCCGGCCGCCGCAACAGCACTTCCTTGGCGTCGGCAAAACGCACCGCCATCACCATGCCGTCATCATAGCCGACGGCGACGACATCCTGGCTCGGGTGACAGGCGACAGCCGTCACCATGGCGTTGCCGCGCGTGCCGAGTTCCAGCGGTGCCTTGCCCATCGGCCCGTCCTTGCCGGAAAACGGCCAGACGATCGCCGCCGGCGCGCCGGAACTCGCCAGCCACTTGCCCTTCACGCTCCACGACAGGCTTTTGACCTTGCCGGGATAGCCGGTCATGCGCATGTGCTTGCCGTCGGCGAGCTTCCAGCCGTGCAATGCGTTTTCTTGCATGGTGGTGACGAGGAAGGCGCCATCCGGCGAGAAGGTGATGCCGGTATGGGCGCCGGCCCATTCGAGTTCCACGGGCTTGCCCTCGGCGGCCGGGAAATGCAGCGTCGCGCCATTGTAGCGGGCGACGCCGAAGCGCATGCCCTTGGGCGAGAAGGCCAGCCCCTCCACCGAACGCGGATGGACGAATTCCCTGGTCTTGCCGTCGGCGAAGCGCACGAAGGCAGTCTTGCCTGAGGCATAGGCGATGGCGCCTTGCGACCCGGCGGCAACGCTGGTGATCCACTTCCTGGCCGCGCTTGCCAATTCCGTGGCCTCGCCGCCCGTTTTCACGGCAAACACCTTGCCGTCCTCGCCGCCGGTGATCAGCCGGTCATTGGCCGCATCATGGAAGGCGGCGAGCAGCCCGTCATTGGCCTGAACCGTCTTGTGGCCATGGTCGAGCCGATGGATGGCGCCGTCGGCCATCGCGAAATGCGGCACGTCGCCGAGAAAGACGGCGGCGATGCAATGGCCTTCGAGGTCTAGGGGGGCGACTGTGGGCATCAGGGAACCATTCCAATGAAGTTTGTTGCCATCCCCGGGAAGTCGCCAGCGCGGCCAGGTGTGGCGCCAACCTTCTCCCCTTGTGGGAGAAGGTGGATCGGCGCGCAGCGCCGAGACGGTTGAGGGGTGTTGGACGGATCGCCGTCGGTGCCCAGCTGGAGCACCCCTCATCCGACCGAGCTTCGCACGGCCACCTTCTCCCACAAGGGGAGAAGGACAGAAGGGGCAGCGCTAGCGTTATAAGGCTTGGAAATCAAGCCGCCTGGCAGGCGTCAAAACTCTTCTTCAGCCGCTCGGCGTCGAGTTCCCTGCCGATGAACACCAGCCGGCTCTCGTGCTTTTCGCCGTCTTTCCAGGCGCGCTGATGGTCGCCTTCGATGATCATGTGCACGCCCTGGATGACATAGCGCTCGTCGTCGCCCTTGAGCGCGATGATGCCTTTCAGCCGCAGGATGTTGGGGCCTTCCATCTGGGTGATCTTCTCGATCCAGGGGAAGAATTTCTTCGGATCCATCTCGCCGCCGCGCAGCGACACCGATTGCACCGTCACGTCATGAATGTCCGAAGCATGCGCGTGATGGTGGTGGTCGTGCCCGTCATGATCATGGTGGTGGTGATCGTGGCCGTCGTGGTCATGATGATCGTGATCGTCATGCGCCTCGAGGAAGTGCGGATCGTTTTCCAGTGCCCGGGACAGATCGAAAGCGCCGCGGTCGAGTACTTCGGTCAGGTCGACGCCGGCGCGGGTGGTACGATGGATCTTTGCCGCCGGATTGATGGCGCGGATCGTTGCCTCGACCTTGGCGACTTCTTCTGACGTGACGAGGTCGGTCTTGTTGAGCACGACGACGTCGGCGAAGGCGATCTGGTCCTCGGCTTCCCTGGAATCCTTGAGCCGCAACGGCAGGTGCTTGGCGTCGACCAGCGCCACCACCGCGTCAAGCCTGGTCTTGGAGCGCACATCGTCGTCCATGAAGAAGGTCTGCGCCACCGGCACCGGATCGGCGAGCCCGGTGGTCTCGACGACGATGGCGTCGAAGCGGCCGGGGCGGCGCATCAGGCCCTCGACGACACGGATCAGGTCGCCGCGCACCGTGCAGCAGACACAACCATTGTTCATCTCGTAGATTTCCTCGTCGGATTCCACGATCAGATCGTTGTCGATGCCGATTTCACCGAACTCGTTGACGATGACGGCGTAGCGCTTGCCGTGGTTTTCCGACAGGATGCGGTTGAGCAGCGTCGTCTTGCCGGCGCCGAGATAGCCGGTGAGAACGGTTACGGGGATTTGCGTCTGTGCGTCGCTCATGGCTTGCCTCGAAAGTGCTGGGCCGCGAAAGATCCGGCCCTCAAAAGGGATTGTCGGTTCCATATAGGATGTGTGCCGGGCTTTTGCACGGGGCAAACCGATGGGCCAAACCGGCTTGCTACAATACCGGATTTTGGCTGGCGAAAGCCGCTGTGATTGCCTAGCTCGGGATGCGGAAGATCAATTTGAGAGGCAAGATATGTCCGGCAAGCCATCCTCCTTCTCATTGAGCCGGCGCCAGGCGCTCGGGTTGATCGCGGTCACCGCCGGAGGTGGTGCCTTCCTGCCGGCCTCGGCAATGGCCGCTCAATCTTCGGCTGCCCAGGCTTCACCCTATGCCGGACTGGCCTTGTTCGAAAACGGCGCCGGTGTCTGCACCATTACGCCTGAAGTGACCGAGGGACCGTTCTATTTCGACCCGAAACTCGAACGTGCCGATGTCACCGAAGGCAAGAAAGGTATTGCCCTTGACGTCCGGCTGCAGGTTGTCGACGTGGACTGCCGCCCACTTGCCGGCGCCCGCGTCGATATCTGGCATTGCGACGCGCAGGGCGCCTATTCCGGCTATCCCGGACAGGGTGACGGCCGCGACGTCGACACATCGGGCCAGACCTTCCTGCGTGGTTGGCAGAAAACCGATGCAAGCGGCATCGTCTCCTTCGCCACGATCTATCCCGGCTGGTATCGCGGCCGCACCACCCACATCCATTTCAAGGTCTTCCCCGACGACAGGTCGGTGATGACCGGCCAGTTGTTCTTCCCCGACAGCCTCAGCGAGCAGATCTTCACCTCTGTCGCGCCCTACAATGACCGGCCCGGCAAGCGCGACACTTCAAACGCCGATGACGGCATCGCCAGGCGGGCAGGACCGCAATCGCAGGCTGCGCTGCGCGAGTTGGAGGATGCCTATCAGGCGCTGATGATCGTGGCGGTGAAGCCCGGCTGAGCGTTCCCTCACGCACCTTGTCAGCGGCGAAAACTCCGGTCACGAATTCGTTTGTCATCTAACTGAAATAAACATCTGGCATTAGCACGGCGGACACCACAATGCTTGCCGGCAAAGCTGTTTGAAGCGCCGGAATCTTTTTGATCGTCGATTGCCAACCGGCCGGCTGCCTCTATGCTGCCCGCACCGGTACGGCCGAAGAGGGAAGACCATGGCCAAGGCGGACAAGACTGCGACAATGAGCCGGCTGCATTCCGCGGCAAGGCTGGCAAGGACGGCGCTGGCTGCCCGGCTTCTGGCGCACGGCTTCTATGCCGGCCAGGACCAGATCATGCTGGCGCTCGACCGTGAGGACGGCCAGACGCCGGGCAATCTTGCCGGACGTCTCGGCGTGCGCCCGCCGACGATCACCAAGACCATCAACCGGCTGCAGGCCCAGGGTTTCCTGGAGAAGCGCACTTCTGAAGCCGATGCCCGCCAGGCCCACATCTTCCTCACCGATACAGGCCGCGACATCATCCACGCCATCGAGAAATCGGTGAAGAAGACCGAAAAGCAGGCGCTGAAGGGCCTCGACAAGAAGGACCAGAAGTCGCTGTTCAAACTGCTTGCCCGCATCGAGGCCAACCTCTCGAACGAGGAACTGGTGCTCATCGACGACGACGCCGAGTCGGACGACTGACCGGCGGATTGTCGCGGCAGGCGATCAAGCCGCCGCGGCAGAGCCCTGGATCAGCGACGACCAGCGTCCCGGTGTCATGCCGAACGCCTTCTTGAAGTGCCTGATGAAATGGCTCTGGTCGCTGAAGCCGGCTTCGACTGCGATCTGCGCCAACGGTTCGCCGGCGGCGATCATCCGCCGCGCACGCTGAAGCCGGCGCATCACCAGCTGTC
>NZ_RZRP01000283.1:0-7029 GCF_003997795.1 Mesorhizobium sp. M7A.F.Ca.US.005.03.2.1
AACAATGGGAGAACCGATATGACATCCAGACCTCTTCATCCGGCGATCGGCACATTTGCGAAAGGCGCGAAGAGCGGCGCGCTTGGCCGCCGCGAGTTCCTGGCGTTGGCCAGCGCCTTCGGTGCCAGCACGGCGATTGCCTATGGGCTCATCGGTCAACCGGTTCCGGCGCGGGCCGAGGAAGCCGCCCAACCCAGAAAGGGCGGCGTGCTGCGTGTTGCCATGCAGGTGATGGAGCTGGAAGACCCGCGCAAGTTCAAGGTTTCGCAGATGGGCAACATCGCCATGCAGTTTCTCGAACCGCTGGTGCGCTGGAAGCCGGATTTCACCTTCGAGCCGGTGCTGCTGCAGAGCTGGGAGATCAATGCGGACGCCACGGAATATGTGCTCAAGGTGCGCCCAGGGGTGAAGTGGTCGAACGGCGACGATTTCACCGCCACGGATGTCGCATTCAACATCACGCGCTGGTGTGAGAAGGATGCCGCCGGCAACTCGATGGCGGGGCGCATGACCGCCCTGATCGATCCCGACACCAAGGTGGCGCGCACTGGTGCCATCGAGGTTCGCGACGACCACACCGTGGTCCTGAAACTGTCGCAGCCCGACATCACCATTATCCCTGCGATGACCGACTACCCGGCATTGATCGTCCACCGCACGTTCAATCCGAAGGCAGCGCCACTGTCGGCCAACCCCGTTTCCACGGGTCCATTCGAGCTTAAAAAACTCGATGTCGGCGTTGCTGCCTCGGTGCGCAAGCGGCCGGACGGGTCGTGGTGGGGCGGTGAGGTGTTCCTCGACGGCATCGACTGGACCGACTACGGCACCGACTCGGCCGCCACCGTCTCCGCTTTCGAATCCGGTGAGATCGACCTGAACGGCCAGACGCAGTCCTATGACGTCGCCATGCTCGACAGGCTGGGCCTGAAGAAAAGCGAGATCGTCACCGCCGCCACCCTGGTCTCGCGCTGCAACGTCAACGCCAAACCCTATGACGACAAGCGCGTGCGCAACGCCATACAGCTTGCGGTCGATAACGAAGCGGTGCTGCAACTGGGCGCCGACGGCATGGGCATCGTCGCGCAGAACGATCATGTCGGACCGATGCATCCCGAACACGCCGACCTGCCGCCGATCAAACGTGATCCGGCCCGGGCCAGGGCATTGCTCAAGGAAGCCGGCCAGCTCGATTTCGAGTTCGATCTGATCTCGGTCGAAGCCGACTACCGCAAGGAAAGCTCCGATGCCGTCGCCCAGCAGATGCGCGACGCCGGCTTCAAGGTGAAACGCACCGTCATCCCGGAATCGGCGTTCTGGAACGACTGGACGAAGTATCCCTTCGCGACGACCAATTGGAACGCCCGACCGCTCGGCATCCAGACCTATGCGCTTGCCTATCAGACCGGTTCGGCATGGAACGAGACGGGGTTCGCCGATCCAGACTTCGATGCCAAGGTCCACAAGGCCAATTCCATCGCCGATCCGGAGCAGCGCCGTGTGGTAATGAAGGAACTCCAGGTCATGCTGCAGGATTCCGGCATCATCGTTCAGCCTTACTGGCGAAAGCTGTTCTGCCATATGAAACCTTCCTTGATGGGCTACCAAATGCACCAGGCCTATGAGCAGGATTTCACACGGGCCTGGCTCGCCGCCTGATCGCGGACGACCCCTCCGACAGGGCGGCGCATTTTCTGGCGCCGCCCTTAGAGCAGTTCACCGTTTCACGGAAACGGCGAGCTGCTCTAACTCTTTGTTTTGAGGCAATTTTGGCCGGAAAACCGCTTCACACTTTTCCTAGAATTGCTCTGGCCTGCTCACCGGGGACGTTGCGCCGAAGCGTCGGCCTCAAGGGCGTTCGAGGGGCAGTGCGGGCTTTGTATCGGGCATGATGCGCAGATGCGCCCACACATGCCCTGCCTTGTCAGGTCGGCCGGGATTGCAGGCCGCCACACCGGACCGGCTGGCACATCAAGTGTGTGAAACATTCTGGTTTCTGCCTCTGTCATCATCTAGCTCCGGTTCATGGCTGGAGCTTACTTTTGACTGGGGGCAGCGAAACCCGCTTTCCCGGGCAACGACCTTCCCGAGAACCGGGAGAATTCGTGCTCTTGGTGCCGAGAGGGACCCGAAGCAGCAAGACGACCGCATGAGCGGTCTGCCGCACCGGGTGCTATTGCCGGATCTCGACAGGTCTCTGCCGCTCAGTTGAAGTGAATTCGCCTGCCTATTGTGCGGAACTCTAGCCTGTCTTGGACGTTAGACCCGCCATCTGAAAGATATTTCCTACCGACGCGATAGGCAGTATTACGAAGCGGGTGGGACGCCCCGAGCCACACGGCCTGTCGGATATGAAGCAATTTTGCGGTTGAGATCGCGGAACATGCAGCGTTATTTCCATCCGATCTGGAGATCTTAAATTGCCAGCTCGAATATGCTGCGTCTTTGGCAGCTGGCAATTGCTCAGCCTGGTTGCCTCACTTCGCCAATCAACAATGGATGGAAGCTCCCCGGCGGATCAGGAGCATGAGGACTATCTCCTGCTTTATGAAACGGCCGGCGTTTCCGAGCATTTCAAGACCGGTCTTGCTGAACTTGCGTCTAAAGTATGGACCTGGAGACGGATCATATGGGCGTACGACCTTCTGACGTCCGAGCGTAAATATGGGCAACTGCAAATTTTCCGGATCCATCGTCTGATCCGAGACACAATTGGTCTCGACGCGAGTTCCGTAGCTGAAATCTGGGCCTGCTTCGTTAACCGGCCGTCGGAAAAAATACTGCTGGATTCATACCCTGAAGCCAAGATCGTTTTGTATGAGGATGGCTTGACGTCATACCTTCCATTCGAGATGGCAACCATGGCACGGCCGCCGGGCACAAGGTTTCGACGACGCATCACCGCGGTCTTGATTGCAGGACTCTCTACAATTTCACCGGCGTTCCGATTGAGGAAAGCGGCCGACAGGATAGAAAGACACCATCTGAGACGGGTGACGAAGTTTTATTCTTTGCTTCACGAAATCCCCATTCACGATGCACTGGAGAACGTACCAAGATTTCAGGTCGGCGCTTCGCTGATGCGCGACGTAATAGGTGAAGCCTGCAGGGATGCGCTTTCCGGCGGCGATGAACATTGCCGTGCGTCAGCCAACCCACGGATCCTGCTGCTCGGCCAGGCATTGTCGCGAAACCGCATAATGTCGTACGCGCAAGAGGCGGCGATCTATAGACGAATTGCGGAGCAGATCGTCGAGAGGGGATACGACGTCGTCTGGAAGGAACATCCCAGAATAAGCAAGCCCTTTTTCCCCGAATTGCTGGATGCAGTTGGCAATGTGACGGCCGACGCCAACACCAGGATCATGGAAGCTAACCTGCCACACATATATCCGATAGAGCTTTTCGTATCCCGGATGAACATCGTTGGCTGCGTCTCCGGCACGTCAGCTGCCCTTCTTTACCTGAAGTGGCTTTACGGCATCAAAACATACACTTTTGCGGAAACCCTGGTGCCCCTCATGACTGGCGCGGATATTCTAATGAGCGAAATGGTAAAAGCCCATGCGGAGCCCTTTTCAACGCTCCAATCTTTGAACGAGACGCAGAAAGGGATGCGTTGAAAGGCGGTAACCCGAACAGGTTGAACACGATCCTCGCTGTCCAAATTCGGACAAACTCGATCTGGGACACCATCGATGTCAAAGCCGCTTTCAGTCCTTCAACGAGCCACCAAGGCCGACGTTCGATCGGAGCCGTTTCCACACATCATCCTGCGCGACGCCCTTCCCCTCGATCTCTACCAGGAATTGGACGGCACGTTTCCCGCTCCGGAAACGCTCGAAATCGATACACGCCGCAACAACACCAGGTGGGATTATGAGGCCCACCGCGTTCGGTCGAACGAAGCCGTGCCGCAAATATGGCGCGATTTTATCGCCTACCATGTATCGCAAGCATTTTTCGGCGAGGTCGCCGACCTGTTCTACGACGATATTCACAAGCTTTACCCTGATTATTACCCCAATTATGAACGCCTCAAGAATATGAAAGCGGGCATCAGGTTTAGTGACACCTATGCAACGCGCGACATACTGATGGATGCGATGCTCAGCGGGAACACGCCGGTGACCAATGCCGGCTCGGTGCGGACAAGCCACATCGACAATGGCGACAAGCTATTTTCTGGCCTGTTTTATATGAGGCCGGAAGATTATGATGCCGTTGGCGGGGACCTGACAATTAGTCGTTTCCAGTCCAAATACGCCACGCTGAAAGCCAAAGCGACACTCTTCAATGATGCCTATGTCGACGACACCCATTTGGAATGCGTCGAAACAGTTCAATACGACAAGAACATTCTTGTATTGTTCATCAACTCGATTGAATCGGTCCACGGCGTCACAGTCCGCCAACCCACCAACAAATCCCGGCTTTTCGTCAATCTGGTTGGAGAAGTCGAAAAGCCATTCTACATCAAAGGAAAAAAGATACGGCCGCGCTACGTCCCGGCGCATCAAAATCAGGATGAGGCGGAACAGACCTGGCTGAAAAAGCTCAAGCAAAAATTGCGGCTTTAGAAGAACAACGCCGTCGATCCGAGTTTCAGCCTGAACTGCCAATACCGAGCCGGATTCGACTTTCCCGGCGGCTAGGCAAAGATTGGAACAGAATGAGATTTTATCCAGCCGTCGAACGGATCGCCTTTTTCGCCACGCTTGCCGCTGTTCTTGCCCTTGCACTGCTGCCTATACCCCGACTTGAAGAGTACGGGATCGATATCGGTTTCCGTTCCGACAAGCTGAACCACGCCAGCGCCTTTGCCGTCATGACTTTCCTTGGAGGGCTCGGCTGGCCCGATCGAAAAGCAAGACTAATCGTCTTCCTGGCCATGATTGGAGCGGCGATCGAGGTCCTGCAGGGCACGGCGCTGATACGGCGCGATCTGGATGTGTTCGACTGGTTTGCCGATTGCGCCGGCATCGCATGTGGCCTCGTGGCCGTGATCTGTGTGAACTGGATCTTGCGGCGCAGAGGTTGAGCCCGCTCTCAAGCCTTATCTGCACGGCGCCGATAGCCACAGGAGTTCGCCCTCGGCTCCATTGACTCAGCGAAATCGGATTGCAACGATCCGATCCGAGAGTGAGCGATTTTTCTAACTTGGCCGGACAGATATTTTGGGCGCGGCACCCAGGAAGTGCGCCATCAGTATTGAGGGACGATGACGATCAAGATCAGGCTTCCGGGCGGTGTATTGAAGGTCAAGCAACGTTATGAGTTGCGGCGGCGAGAGTACAAGGGCGAAGTCCCGGTCTGGCAGTTTGGCAAATATTTCGTCATCTGGTGGCCCAGTACAATTCCTGATCGCCCCTCCAGGAGCTCGAATACTGATGAGGAACTTGAAATGAATCTTCCATCGTCTGGAGAAAGCACGTAAGCTCTATGCATCATGGCTTTGCGAATCAGATTGCCGGGGGGCACACTGAAGGTGAAGACCTACCGGGAACTGCGTGATCGCGAGCGGGATCACAGGGTGCCTGTGCTGAAACTGGGCTCGCTCTATTTCGTCTGGTCCCCGGCCAAACATCATTCGCACAGGCACAGTCCGCGGCCCTGACATTTTTTGCCGAGCGAGAACCGCTTGCACCCTTTTCCTGAAATTGCTCCGGTGCGGCCCATTCCAGCCAGCGCTGACCTGGGTCAGCTTGCCTCGCGCATGGCCTCGGCCGCCTGCAGGTCGACCGACACCAATTGGCTGACGCCCTGTTCGGCCATGGTGACGCCGAACAGCCGGTTCATGCGCGCCATGGTGATGGGATTGTGGGTGATGATGACGAAGCGCGTCTCGGTGGTGGCGGCCATTTCGTCCATCAGGTTGCAGAAGCGCTCGACATTGTGGTCGTCGAGCGGGGCGTCGACTTCGTCGAGCACGCAGATCGGCGCCGGATTGGTCAGGAACACCGCGAAGATCAGCGACATCGCCGTCAACGCCTGCTCGCCGCCCGACAGCAGCGTCATGGTCTGCGGCTTCTTGCCGGGCGGGCGGGCCAGGATTTCGAGGCCGGCCTCGAGCGGATCGTCGGATTCGATCAGCTGCAATTCCGCCGTGCCGCCGCCGAACAGATGCGAGAACAGCCGCTGGAAATGGCCGTTGACGACATCGAAGGCGGCAAGCAGCCGCTCGCGGCCTTCGCGGTTGAGGCTCTGGATCGCCTGCCTGAGCTTGCGGATCGCCTCGATGATGTCCTCGCGCTCCGACACGATCGCCTCCAGCCGGTCGGAAAGCTCCTTCTGCTCTTCCTCTGCGCGCAGATTGACGGCGCCCAGCCGTTCGCGCTCGATCTTCAGCCGGTCCAGCTGACGCTCGATCTCGGGCATCTCAGGCATCGGGCTGTCAGCCTCCAGACCGGTATGGCGAATAACCAGATGCGGCGGTGTGTTCAGCGTTTCCTGGATGCGCGCCTGGACCTCCAGCCGGCGTTCGTCGGCCGCGGTCAGCCGCTCTTCGGCGCGAACGCGGCTCTCGCGCGCCTCAGCCAGGAACTGGATGGCGCCGGTGGCGGCCTTGTCCAGTTCGGATTGCCGGTTCTCCGCTTCCTGCAGACGGTCGGCCGCCGCCTTGCGCAAGGTTTCGGCCTCGGTGAGCTGCGACAGCAGGGCGCGCCGCTTGGCGTCGATTTCATCGGGCGCATCCGCCAGCCGCTCGCGTTCGGCCTCGGCCTCGGCCTTGCGTTCGCCAAGCGAGGCGATCTGCGTCGAGGCGTTTTCGGCCCGCTCCAGCCAATTGCTGCGTTCGGCGCCAATGGCATCGAGCCGGCGCGCGCGCGCCTCGGCTTCGCGGCGCAGCCCCTCATGCACCGCACGCGCATCGGCAAGCGCGGCGCGGTCGCGGGCGACATTGGCCGAGGACTGTTCGAGCTGCAATTGCAGATCGCCAAGATCGGGCGCGTCCTGCAGCAGCATTTCCGCCTCGGCGAAGGCGGCCGAAATCTCCTCATGGCTGTCGACGATGCGGGCGCGCGCTTCATCGAG
>NZ_RZRP01000284.1:0-7019 GCF_003997795.1 Mesorhizobium sp. M7A.F.Ca.US.005.03.2.1
TTCGGCAGGATCACATCGCCGAGGAATTCCAAACCAGCCATGTTCCGGTGCGCGAGGCCTTCCGCCGCCTCGAGGCGCAAGGGCTGGCCATCGGCGAACCGCGCCGCGGCGTGCGTGTCGCGTCTTTCGACCTGGGCGAGGTCAAGGAAGTCGCCGAAATGCGCGCCGCCCTTGAAGTGCTGGCGCTGCGCCACGCGGCGCCGCATCTGACATCGGCCATTCTCGATCTCGCCGAGGAGGCGTCCAAGGCTGGCGACAAGTCCCGCGATGTCAGGTCGTGGGAGGAAGCCAACCGCGCCTTCCACCGCTTGATCCTCGCGCCATGCGGCATGCCGCGCCTGCTCGCCACCATCGACGATCTGCACGCGGCAAGCGCCCGTTTTCTGTTCGCGGCATGGCGCTCGGAGTGGGAGACACGCACCGATCAGGACCATCGCGCGATCCTCGCCGCCTTGCGGCAGGGAAACACCGAATCGGCGGCCGTCACACTGGGGCGGCACGTCCAATGGATTGGCCGCAAGCCGGTCAGGACGGCTTCCGGAACGACGCGCGAAGCCTTCGCCATCGTAGGTTAGACGGCCTCCGCCAAAGCCAGGGCTTGCAATCTCCAGGGAAGTGTGGATTCGATAATAGATCGAAAACAGAAATTATCTATAATTTGCAATCGATCGAAGGAATCCCAATGACAGACGTCGCATTCTCGTCCAGCAAGCCGTCGTTCAGCCCGCTCCGGCTCCAGGATCGTTCTCTTGCCTGGCAGGTCGGAGCCGTCGTGCTCGGCACCCTGTTCCTGGCGCTGTCATCCTACATCGAAGTGCCGATGGTGCCGGTCCCGGTGACGATGCAGACCTTCGCGGTGACACTGATCGGCGCGCTCTATGGCTGGCGGCTTGGCGCGCTCACCATCGCCGCCTGGCTGGTCGAGGGTGCGGTCGGCTTTCCGGTTCTGTCCGGAGGGGCAGCGGGTGCGGCGCATTTCGTCGGGCCGACGGCTGGCTATCTCTTCGCCTTCCCGCTTGTCGGCGCAATGGTCGGCTGGCTGGCCGAACGCGGCTGGAACGGCAACAGAGTGGTGCTGGCATTTGTCGCCATGCTGCTTGGCAATCTTGCCTGCCTCGTGCTGGGCACAGCATGGCTTGCCGTCATGATTGGAGCCGAACAGGCCGTTACCTTCGGCTTCCTGCCGTTCATCGTCGGCGGCTTGCTCAAGTCGGCGCTGGGTGCCGCGACCCTCATGGCGCTTCGCGGCGGCAAGGCCAAGCCGGTCAATCCGTGACGATCAGGCTGCGCGCCCACCACCTCCTTTGCCTGCTCACCTATGTGGGCAAGGGATACAGCCCCGCCTTCACCGCCAATTATGATCGCGTAGCGGAGCGCCTGAGCCGGGGCGAGGACATCCTCCTCGTTTCCAGCCCGGACGATGTCTGCGCCCCGTTGCTTGATGAGCCGGAACCGCACTGCCTCAACGAGAGTGTCGTCGAGCGGGACCGGCTCGCCACGCAGGATGTGGGCGAGTTGCTGGCGCGGCCAATTCGCGTCGGCACCCGTCTTGATCTCGATGCTGCGATGCTGGGCCGGATGCGGCAGGCGTTTTCGGCTGGCCTTGTACGCAAGGCCTGCGGCGGCTGCGAATGGAACGAACTGTGCAGCACGATAGCGGCCGGCGGCTACGGCGACACGCTGGTGCAGCGGTCTGCCTCGCCAGGCGAGGGCTGATATTGGCCCGAGCCTTAGCGGTCGAATCGGTGATATATTCGGCGCCGCATAGGGCCGTGGCCGAAATCCAAGATCGGAAAACTAGTGCCCGCCGCCATGATTTGTTAATCGGGTGCCCGGATTGTGAATTCGAGGCGGATTGAAGCGCGACCCCAAAAAGGCCATGCTTTGCCTGGAAAGATCGAGTCTACGCCCATCCCGCTGACGCGGAGATGGCGCCTGGCTGAAAGGGATACGATGCGGCAAGGACGTGCGCGCTGGCTGACAAGGCTGGCAATTGTGACAGGCATGGCGATCTCGGCTTTGCCGGCCTATGCCAAGCAAACCACCGAACCGGTCAAGATCACGTCGTTTTCGGGCGCTTATCTGGCGGCCCGGATCGCCGAAGGCGATAACGACCTCGACAGCGCCATCGCCTACTACAAGCAAGCATTGGCCTTCGACCCGAGCGACACCGGCCTGCAGCAGAGCTTGATGCTGTCGCTGATCGCGCAGGGGCGCTTCGACGAATCCCTGGTCTATGCCGACAAGCTCAAGGAAGTGCCTGACGTCGAGCGTTTCTCGCGGCTGGCGCTCGCCGTCGATTCCTTCCACAAGAAGGATTTCACCAAGGCGCAGTACTGGCTCAAGCTGTCGCTGGAATCCGATCTCGACCGGCTGATCTCCGGGGTGATGTCCGGCTGGGCGCAGCAAGGCGCCGGCGAGCCTGCCGATGCGATGGCGTCCATCGACAAGCTGCAGGGGCCGGATTGGTTCGGCCTGTTCAAGTCGTTCCACCGCGCCCTGATCGCTGATGCATCCGGCATGCCCGAAAAGGCCGAGGCGATCTACGCCGCGACCATGCAGGATACCGCCGCCGGTGGTGCCGCTCCCGAAACCTGGATGCGCAACGCCCAGGCCTACGCCTCGTTCCTGGCCCGCAAGGGCGACAAGACCAAGGCGCTGTCGGTGCTCGATCAGGCCGAGGCGTTTTCGCCTGGCAAGCTGGAAATCGTCGCCTTGCGCGACCGAATTGCAAAAGGCGACAAGATTGCGCCCCTGGTGGCCGGCCCATCCGATGGCGCCTCCGAAATCCTGCTCGACCTCGCCACCGCGCTCAACCGTGGCGGCGGCGAGCCCTTCGTGCGCCTCTATCTGCAATATGCGCTTGCTTTGAAGCCTGATAGCGACGCTGCCCTTGTGCAACTCGCTGCCGTGTCCGAGCAATTGAAGGACGGCGAAGGCGCCATCGCGCTCTATCGCCGGATCCCCGCCGGTTCGCCGCTGAAGGAGCTTTCGGACCTGCAGCTCGGCCTCAACCTTGCCGATCTCGACCGTCACGAAGAAGCGATCGCTCATCTGAAGGCTTTCGTCGACGCCCATCCCAATGACATGCGCGCCTATCTGGCGCTCGGTGGCGTCTATTCCTCGAAGGAGGATTTCCGTTCGGCCGCCACACTCTACGACAAGGCTGTCGAGGCGCTGAAGACGCCGACCGCAGCCAACTGGAACATCTTCTACCAGCGCGGCATCGCCTATGAGCGCCTGAAGGAATGGCCCAAGGCCGAGCCGAACTTCCGCAAGGCGCTGGAACTGTTCCCCGACCAGCCGCAGGTGCTGAATTATCTCGGCTATTCCTGGGTCGACATGAACATGAATCTCAAGGAAGGGCTGGCGATGATTCAAAAGGCCGTCGACCTCAGGCCGAGCGACGGTTACATCGTCGATTCGCTGGGTTGGGCCTATTTCCGCCTCGGCAGGTTCGATGACGCGGTGCGCGAAATGGAACGCGCCGTGTCGCTGAAGCCGGAAGATCCGGTTCTCAACGACCACCTGGGCGATGCCTACTGGCGCGTCGGCCGCAAGCTGGAAGCCACCTTCCAGTGGAATCAGGCTCGCGACCTGAAGCCGGATCCCGATGTGCTGGCCAACTTGCAGCAGAAGCTGATGAAGGGCCTGCCGCCGATCGAATCCAACACGGCGCAGGAGACCCCGAAGGTCAAGCCGGAGCCGGTGCCCGCCCCGAAGGGATGAAGTCAGCCATTTGAATTCAACGCAAACGGGGCTCTTTTCAGGGTCCCGTTTTCGTTTGAACCGCGTATCCGGCTGGCTGCCTCAGAAGAGCTTGCGATAGACGACAAAGCCGGAGTGTTCGGCGACCTTGTCGTAAAGCTTCATTGCCGTGTGATTGGTCTCATGCGTCAGCCAGTATACCCGGCCTGAACCGGCTGCCCGGGCGCGCTCGTAGACGCCCTCGATCAGCGCCCGTCCGATGCCTTTGCCACGCGATGCCTGCGTGGTGAAAAGGTCCTGCAGATAACAATTCGGCGCGATCGCCGTTGTGCTGCGATGGAAGAGATAATGCACGAGGCCGAAAAGCCGTCCCTCGCTTTCGGCCACCAGCGCGTGGACCGGCTCATAGGCATCGAAGAAACGCGACCATGTCATCTGGGTAATCTCACCCGGCAGGGCCGTTTCGCCCGAGCGGCCATAAAATGCATTGTAGCCGTCCCACAGCGGCAGCCATTGCTCGAAATCCTGTCGCGCAACGGGGCGGATGACGATCGGGCTGGGCATGGCTGGAACCTGTTGTCGTTGCTGCACAGGCGAACAGAGCGCAGGCCCGAGAGATGGGCAATGGGCCAGCCCCTGCAAAGCTCTCAACATTGTCCATAATGTCGGCGCGACCGCATCGGCGTGCTTTGCTTGACGCTTCGCCGCCGTGTCTCTAGGACGTGCCGGCAAGCTAGCCTGTGCTGTCGAGGCCACCCGTGACAATTGAAATCCCCGCCCATATGCATCCCAGCCGCTCGTTCCAGGGGCTGATCCTGACCTTGCACAACTATTGGGCGGCCTATGGCTGCGTCATCCTGCAACCCTACGACATGGAAGTCGGCGCCGGCACTTTTCATCCGGCAACGACGCTGCGCGCGCTCGGCCCGAAACGCTGGAACGCTGCCTATGTCCAGCCCTCGCGCCGCCCCAAGGACGGGCGTTATGGCGAGAACCCGAACCGGCTGCAGCATTATTACCAGTACCAGGTGATCCTGAAGCCGAACCCGCCCAACTTGCAGGAACTCTATCTCGGCTCGCTGGCGGCGATCGGCGTCGATCCGCTGCTGCACGACATCCGCTTCGTCGAGGATGATTGGGAAAGCCCGACGCTGGGCGCCTGGGGTCTCGGCTGGGAATGCTGGTGCGACGGCATGGAAGTCTCGCAGTTCACCTATTTCCAGCAGGTCTGCGGTATCGAATGCGCGCCGGTGGCCGGCGAACTCACCTACGGGCTGGAGCGGCTGGCCATGTATGTGCAGGGCGTCGACAATGTCTACGACCTCAACTTCAACGGCCGGGAAGGCGCCGACAAAGTCACCTATGGCGATGTCTTCCTGCAGGCCGAGCAGGAATATTCGCGCCACAATTTCGAACACGCCAACACGGCGATGCTTCTGCGCCACTTCGAGGACGCCGAGACCGAATGCAAGGCGCTGCTCGATGCCGGCGCGCCGGCATCGAACGACAATCTGCCGATGCACCGCATGGTTTTCCCGGCCTATGATCAGTGCATCAAGGCCAGCCATGTCTTCAACCTGCTTGACGCGCGCGGCGTGATTTCGGTCACGGAACGACAGAGCTACATCCTGCGGGTGCGCAATCTGGCGAAGGCCTGCGGTGAGGCGTTTTTGAAGACGCAGGCGGGTGGCCTGGCGGCCTGAGTCTCAGGCCCGCTTCGTCATCTCGAAGGAAACTTTGATCGGCAATATGTTCTGGCTGCTGGCACCGTCGATTGTGCGCAATGCCTGTCGAACGCCCGGCATCGAGAAGGCACCGTGAGCCTGCGCGGTGAAGCAGGCGCCGAGTGCGAGGATCTGCAGAAGTCTGGATGCCGTTTTCATGGTCGTTGAGCCAAATGTTCCCTGCCTG
Organism: Mesorhizobium sp. M7A.F.Ca.US.005.03.2.1; assembly: GCF_003997795.1. Classification (NCBI taxonomy): domain Bacteria; kingdom Pseudomonadati; phylum Pseudomonadota; class Alphaproteobacteria; order Hyphomicrobiales; family Phyllobacteriaceae; genus Mesorhizobium; species Mesorhizobium sp. M7A.F.Ca.US.005.03.2.1. The sequence continues at coordinate 5,620 of NZ_RZRP01000284.1, forward strand.
AGCGTGGGTCGCTTCAGCGCTGCGTTCGGTTCATGGAAATCTTTGATCCAAGGACGGGTGGCGCGGTCTCGTCCCGGCAGGGCGGCCAAAATTTCTGGAAACGGGCGCAAATCGGCGATCCCCGTGCGGAAAGGGTGACAGCGGCCAGCCGAGTTGCTATGCCCCCGCCCGGACCATTTTGCCGCGTGAGCCCCATCCATGCCTGACCTGCTTCTAGAACTCCGCTCGGAAGAGATTCCCGCCCGCATGCAGCGCAAGGCGGCTGGCGATCTCAGGAAGATGCTGACTGACGGCCTGGTCGAGGCGGGGCTGACCTATGAGGCGGCGCGCGAGTACTGGACGCCGCGGCGGCTGACCCTCGACATCAGGGGTCTCACCGCGCGCTCGAAGGATATAAACGAAGAGATCAAGGGGCCTTCGACATCGGCGCCCGAACAGGCGGTCCAGGGCTTCCTGCGCAAGGCCGGACTTTCCTCGATCGCCGAGGCGCATGTCCATTCCGATCCGAAGAAGGGCGATTTTTATGTCGCCCACATTTCGAAGCCGGGCAGGGCGGCCGAACAGATCATCGCGGACCTGGTGCCTGATATCATCCGCAATTTCCCGTGGCCGAAATCGATGCGCTGGGGGCCGGCCTCGGCCAAGCCCGGTTCATTGCGCTGGGTGCGCCCGCTGCAATCGATCCTGTGCACCTTCGGCCCGGAGACCGAGGAGCCTGTCGTGGTCGATTTCGAGATCGACGGCATCCGCTCCGGCAACATCACCTATGGCCACCGTTTTCATGCGCCTGATGCGATCACGGTGCGCCGCTTCGACGACTATGTTTCCAAACTGGAAGCGGCCAAGGTCGTGCTCGATGCCGACCGCCGCAAGGAGATCATCCTTGCCGATGCCCGCAATCTCGCCTTCGCCAACGGGCTTGATCTGGTCGAGGACGAAGGGTTGCTGGAGGAGGTGTCCGGACTGGTCGAATGGCCTGTCGTGCTGATGGGCGAGTTCGAGGAGGCATTCCTCGCCATTCCAGCCGAGGTGATACGACTGACCATCCGCGCCAACCAGAAGTGCTTTGTGACGCGGCCGCAGGGTGTCGACGACGCGCTTTCCAATCGCTTCATTCTAACCGCCAACATCGAAGCCAGGGATGGCGGCAAGGAGATCGCCCACGGCAACGGCAAGGTGGTGCGCGCCCGCCTGTCCGACGCGCTTTATTTCTGGACGACCGACCAGGGCGATTTGCCTGACCTGGCTGAGCTCGAGGCATCGGCGGAAAAATTCGGGCTTGATCTCAAGAAGCCGCTCGACCAGCGCATGGCCCGCCTCGACCATCTCGGCGTGACTTTCCACGCCAAGCTCGGCACGCAGGGCGAACGGGTGGAGCGGATCAAGCGATTGGCGGAAGA
>NZ_RZRP01000285.1:0-6938 GCF_003997795.1 Mesorhizobium sp. M7A.F.Ca.US.005.03.2.1
GAGACAGTCGATCCCTACGGCCAGGACGACTGGTCGTGCGGCAGCCGGTGATCGGGATCATGGACGGTGACCTTATCGCCTTCGACAAGACTGGCCGGAAAGACCACCAGGTTGGTGCCACCGGCGTGACGCTTTTGTCGATGCGAGCGATCTGGCGCCAGGCACAATCCCATTCCTGCCAAGCGCTGTCCCAGATCTCCGGGTCGAATCCCTGCGAAAGGTCCGCCACCTCAGGCGAGCGTGATCTTGTAGGCGGCAAGCGTTGCCGGCGGGACGATGCTGGCGCCCTGCTTGTATTCGTCAAGAGCCGTCTGGGTCGAACGAGACAGATAGAGTGCTTCGACGCATGGCCGGTTGAAACGACCGCCGTCGATCGCCGCGCCTGCACCGCTGATGGGCAGGAAAGCCCATTTGGGTGTCAGATAGCGATTCGTCTGGACCGACTCGGGTGATCCTCACCCACGCGCCCCATTTTCGAAATCCCGGATGAAGGCCAGGACTGCCTCGACCTGGCCGTCCGCGACGAGTTCGGCAGCCGTGCGATGACCATAGTCGGCAATCGGTTTATTGCGGTACCAAAAGATCGCCTTCTTGACGTCGCCGGTGAGTTCCGTTGCGGCCGAAATCACCTTCACCATCTCGCGCATCCGACCCTGCAGGCGCTCCGACGAGGGATTGCGCAGCGTGTTGCGGTGGACGCCGGTCAACTGCGCCAGGTTGGCCACCTTCACGCCAAGCGCCTGCGACAGGCGCTTCGGCGAGATATAAGGCGTGCGCGGCTCCTGCAGGCTGTCGACAAAACCTGAGACCACTTTCGATTGGGCCAGCTGTGCGTGGGTCATTACAAATCTCCGACCTCTCTCTTACGCACAATATACGCACATTCCTAGGCATAGAAAGAACAGCCTGACGCCTTTCCAGCGCACTGCTTGTGCTTCCCCATCCTCGTAGCGGATCCTAGCTAGCGGCAGCAATGCGCCTTCATCTCGGTCATTCCGTCCGACTTAACCTCCTGCCGAAAGCAGACTGGTTGTTAGCGATGCTGGCGTTGGGATTGCCGTTTGTGTTGGCCGTGAGATCAGTCTCGCGGTTTACTAAAAGCCAGCATTCTCAGAATTTGGTGGGTGAATCTATCCCCCGAAGAATGAGGGGGCGCTAGTACGGGGTAGTGTCGCTCCTTGTTCACACGGATCATTCGGTGATTCCGCTTCGCCTCAAAATGAGACTGACGCGGTCGATCCATATGTGGTTCGTCTCCGCTCCTTCGAGGGCGTTGCCCACGACACGCCAACGCTCAGCTCGTCGATGCGGTGCTGGGTAACGCATGCGGCGAAAGTGCAGACTTTTCAGGCGGAGAGGGAACCCTGCGTGTCTTCGGGATAGACCCCAGTGACGTAGATGGCGACGTGCTGTCTGTTGAAAGCGCGCCGCCCCCACGTATAAAGTCCTCCCCGTCAACAAACTATACGCAAAACTCGAGTATGGGAATTAGTGCAGTTCAATTTCGATTTCAGTGGCAACCGATTCCACTGATGGTTGGGGTTGTTGCTGAGTGGGACGGCGGCTTCGCGCCCCAATCTCCGCCCTCAAACGGGGTTGCACGGTCGCCCGATAGAAGACGCATATTTTGCATTGAAATGGGCGTCTTAGGCTCAAGATATGCATCGCCGGGGCCACCTCCAGAAGACTGCGAATGGATTGGCCAGCAGCACCGCATGATGTCGCGATGCGAGTCGCCGACGGCCTTGGCGAGGTCAATATCTCCTGGAGCGAAATATGGTTATAGATGTAACGTGCCGACGCGCATGACGTAATAAGCGTCAACCGCGGCAGGACGTTGGCGTCAATTCATCAAATCAGGCGATTGCTTTCCGCAAGTTGGCGCGCCCGCCGCATCGTGCCGTCGGTGTCGGCGATCTTTCGTCTTGCGGCTTCGTCGCTTCTGATCGTCAGCCGCTTCGATAGGACTTTTGCGGCCTCGACGATTGGCTCCATCGTTACGACCGGAGCGTCCGGAGTTTTCATGTATCTCATGCTCATTATCCTTTCAGGCAAAAATGAAAGCGAGCGCCGAGCAGATGTCCGCTCCGGCAAGTTAGGCACGGCGACAAAGTTAATTTCTTTACGATCCAGGCCAGCAGTGCTGAACCAAAATCGGAGTTGCCGAGTCGCGGATCAAAAGCACAGCGTAGGCCTGCAACTGATCCTCGGGGATCTGCTTTTCAATGACCGAGTTGTGAACGCGTCGCGCAGAATATTGCAGTCAAAAGTTGAAATAGCATCGGCCGAATGATCGTTGTCCATAATGCGGCTCCCATCGAGGGGCGGGAAAGCGATGGTCGCTCTCAAGCGCCGGTACCGATGTCCCGGCCGGCGACAATGCGACTGTACACACCCACAGCTGGTTAGCGAATCATTCCAGCAGCTTGCCGGTTTGTCAGCACAGGTCAGTCGGGTCGGCCTCGTCCCGCCGCTTGGCGTCCTGATCGTTCAACCGTCTGACCATCTCGTCCGCTTCACCAGCATTAACTCCGACCATGACCTTGTGGCCGGACTCGGCGGGCTGGCCGGTGAAGACGTCGAAAATGGTCCAGCTGTCCGGATGGTCCATCCGAAGCGCGTAGCGGTTGCCATATTCCGAGTCCTCTTGGTTCTCGCCCGCCACCGAGCGGTTCAGGCGTGCACAATGAAAAACACTGCCGCCAGCACAACGACTGTCCACAGGGCCACGCCCAGCTTCGAAACCAGGCTCGCCCTGTGAAGCGAGCCCCTCCCGAATGCTGGCAACCACGTTCTTCATGCTGCTGGATCTGGCCGGCGTCGCCGCAACGGCGACCGGCGGCTTGACCCCAAGCGTGCGGAATACCGGAAGCAGTGTCGGTTCACGCATGGCTTTCTCCTGGCGCCAGGTCCTCAGTATCCCATTCCGCCCATGCCGCCACCGCCGCCACCCGCAGGTGCTGCATCCTTGGCCGGAACGTCGGTAATCATCGCTTCGGCGGTGATCAGAAGGGCTGCGATCGAACCGGCATCCTGGAGTGCGGTGCGCACCACTTTCGCCGGATCGACGATGCCTGCCTTGATCATGTCGACATAGACCTCGTTCTGGGCGTCAAAACCCTGATTGTGGTCCTTGCTGTCGGTGAGCTTGCCGACGACGATTGAGCCTTCGACGCCGGAATTCTCGGCGATCTGGCGGATCGGCGCTTCGAGCGCCCGCAGCACGATCGTGATGCCGGCCGTGACATCGGCATTGGCGCCGGTCAGGCCGCCAAGCGCCGAGCGGGCACGCAGCAGAGCGACGCCGCCGCCGGGCACGATGCCTTCCTCGACCGCCGCGCGGGTGGCGTTCAGCGCATCGTCGATGCGGTCCTTCTTTTCCTTGACTTCCGACTCGGTGACGCCGCCGACGCGGATGACGGCAACGCCGCCGGCGAGCTTGGCCAGCCGCTCCTGCAGCTTTTCCTTGTCGTAGTCTGACGTCGTCTCCTCGATCTGGCCCTTGATCTGAGCGACGCGCGCCTGGATGGTCGCCTTGGTGCCGGCACCGTCGATGATCGTGGTGGTGTCCTTCTCGATCAGCACGCGCTTGGCGCGGCCGAGCATCTCGATGGTGACGTTTTCAAGCTTGATGCCGAGATCTTCCGAGATCATCTGGCCTGATGTCAGCACGGCGATGTCTTCCAGCATCGCCTTGCGGCGATCGCCGAAGCCAGGCGCCTTGACGGCCGCGACCTTGAGGCCGCCGCGCAGCTTGTTGACGACCAGCGTCGCCAGAGCCTCGCCCTCGACGTCCTCGGAGATGATCAGCAGCGGCCTGCCGCTCTGCACCACCGCTTCGAGGATCGGCAGCATCGCCTGCAGATTGCCGAGCTTCTTCTCGTGGATGAGGATGTAGGGCTCTTCCAGCTCGACGCGCATCTTGTCGGCATTGGTGACGAAATAGGGCGAGAGATAGCCGCGGTCGAACTGCATGCCTTCGACGACGTCGAGTTCGGTCTCTGCGGTCTTGGCTTCCTCGACGGTGATGACGCCGTCATTGCCGACCTTGTCCATCGCCTTGGCGATCATCTCGCCGACGCTGGCATCGCCATTGGCGGCGATGGTGCCGACCTGTGCGATCTCGGCCGACGACTTGACCTTCTTGGCGCGCGCCTGGATTTCCTTGACCACGGCGGAAACCGCCTGGTCGATGCCGCGCTTCAAATCCATGGGATTCATGCCGGCGGCGACCAGCTTGGCGCCTTCGCGCAGGATCGAGGCGGCCAGCACCGTGGCGGTGGTGGTGCCGTCACCGGCGAGGTCGTTGGTCTTCGAGGCCACTTCGCGCACCATCTGGGCGCCCATGTTCTCGAACTTGTCGGCAAGCTCGATTTCCTTGGCGACGGTGACGCCGTCCTTGGTGATGCGCGGCGCGCCGTAGGCCTTGTCGATGATGACGTTGCGGCCCTTGGGGCCGAGCGTGACCTTCACAGCATTGGTAAGGATCTCGACGCCGCGCAGCATGCGGTCGCGCGCGTCGGTGGAGAATTTGATTTCCTTGGCAGACATGATTTTTATCCAGTACGTTCGGAGAAAATAAGGTCAGGCAGCTTTCTTGGCGGCCACGGTCTTGTCGGTTGCAGCGGTCTCGCCCTTGTCGATGATGCCAGTCTCGTCCTTGTCGATGACGCCCATAATGTCGGCTTCCTTCATGATCAGAAGGTCCTCGCCGTCGATCTTGACCTCGGTGCCCGACCATTTGCCGAACAGGATGAAGTCGCCGGCCTTGACGTCGAGCGGAACAAGCGCGCCGTTTTCGTCGCGTGCGCCAGGGCCGACAGCGATGACTTCGCCCTCCTGCGGCTTTTCCTTGGCAGTGTCGGGGATGATGATCCCGCCCTTGGATTTGATATCGCCTTCGGCGCGACGAATGACGACGCGGTCGTGGAGTGGCCGAAATTTCATGGGAACTTTCTTTCTGGGGGCCGGCACAGGCGGCCACGCCCCTCCTCTATAGACGCGTTGGCACTCGATAGATAGGAGTGCCAAAAATTATTCGCGTACCAAATTAAATATTCAAAAGTATTATTTCAGCTGGCCGTTTCGTGATATCCGCAGAATGTCAAATAATTCAAAAGATTGAATTTTGCCGATCGAGTGCCTATTTATCGGACAAGTTCACTTTCACGATTTCAGGCACAAGGGAGATTTCTTCGATGGCCGAAGGCAATCAGACGATCATGGAAAAAGCTGAAGCCCGCTTTGTCGACAAGCAGAAGAAGACAGCGGAGAAAAACAAGGCGACCGCCGAATATATGTCCGAGGCAAGAGCCAGGGAGATCAAGACGGCAAGGCTGAGGGAGCTTCGGCTGGCCAAGGAAGAGGCCGATCGTGTCGCCGAGGCCCTCAATCCGACGCCGAAGAAGAAGCGGGTGACCAAGAAAGTCACGGAGGCTACGACATGAGCCTCACCTTCCCCAACCGCAGCCGCAGCTATGACGAGGCGGGCCAGCGCATCCGTTTCGTCGGCCATGACGGCATGTTCCAGATCTCGTTCTCCGTCGCCGCCGACGCCATGGCCAAGATGCGGCCGGGAACCGCGGCCGATGAAGCCGGTTATCTCCAGACATTCGACACCGAGAGCAGCGCCATCCGCGAAGTGGCGTCGAAGGCCTACGACCGCACCCACAAGAGCATGTATGTGCTGACGGCGTCCGATTTCGGCTGATCAGTCCATTGCATGTCGCTCAAAACGACGATTAAAGATCCATCTCCTCGACCATCGCGCGTATCTTCGCAGCCTTTTCGAAATGGTCGAGGCGGTGGGTTCTGATCCACCATTCGGCGGCTTCCATCAGGAGTTCGGGGTTGTCGTTTCTGTTGGCGAAAAACGCATAGAACGACACGCCGACGCCGGCCCCCTTCTCGGAGATCTTGCGGTCGCAAACCTCCAGTATCTTCTGCTTCAGGCTGGCTCTCACGGGAATCCCTTGATTTGCGGTGCGGCAGGCTTCCGCCGGCGGGCCGCTACGGATCAGGCCTTGCGCTCGGCCCGTTCGCGGCGTTTGACATCGCGGACATTCATCTGCACGACCATGTCCTCGGCCTCGCGCGGCCCCATCCCGACCATCACCTTTTGCCGGACCACCGCAGGCTGGCCGGTGAAGACATCGATGATGCTCCAGCTCTGGGGAAGCTCCATACGCAGCGTGTAGCGGTTGGCCATGCCGGTCAGCCTTGCATCGTGAAAAACACGGCGCCCAGGATCAGCACCGTCCAGGCGACGACCGACAGTTTCAGCACCATGCCGCCATGCACGGCCAGAAGCTTCCGCAGGTGCGACACACCTGCCGACGAGGCCGGTGCCGCCGCCAGGGCAGCAGGAGCCTTGAGGCCAAGTTTTCCAAAGACGGGCAGCAGCGACGGTTCACGCACGAAAGGCCTCGAATGTCAGGAAAAAGCGAAGCAAGAACGCTCGACTCCCTTCCATACCACTCTTTTCGCGCGTGCCGGCATGCCAAATGCAAGACAGGACTGCTTTAACGTCCGGTCCGCACCGCCTTCGTAACGCACAAATCTATTCGTGGGGACTGACTGCCCTTGGGGCAGATTGGGACTGCTGTTCGACGCGAAATTTTGGAGGCCTCGCCTCGGAATCGAACCGAGGCTTCAGAGATTTGCCGTCTCCAGCGTAGCCGCTCCGCCACGAGGCCATGGCTGTTGAAGTAGCGGCCAAATATTTACGGAAAGGTTAATCCCGAGGGACTGTTCAGAATTTTCGGCACGATCTTCAGACCGTCCGCCAGCACATATTGCGGCCAGGTTTGCTGCCCGGCAGCGCCAACCCTTTGCCGGGCCTCGCATCCCGCGCACGCTGCGATCCTTCACGCCTCAAGCGGCAGCCCGCCCCGTCTCGACCGAGGGCCTCCAGCACTGCGACTGGCGCTCTTCCCCTG
>NZ_RZRP01000286.1:0-6930 GCF_003997795.1 Mesorhizobium sp. M7A.F.Ca.US.005.03.2.1
CTTCCTGGTCTACACCACGGCCAGCATTTCACAGACCTTCTTCGCCACGGCCGCCGCCTTCGGTGCGCTGTCGCTGTTCGGCTACACCACCAGGCGCGACCTGACGGCAATGGGCTCGTTCCTGATCATGGGCGTGTTCGGCATCATCATCGCGTCGGTGATCAACATCTTCCTGCAGTCGTCGGCGCTGTCGTTTGCCGTGTCGGCGATCGGCGTGCTGGTCTTCGCGGGCCTCACCGCCTATGACACGCAGAAGATCAAGGAGATGTATTTCGAGGGCGACAGTTCGGACGTCGCCGGTCGCAAGGCGATCATGGGCGCGCTGACGCTCTATCTCGACTTCATCAACCTGTTCATGTTCCTGCTGCAGTTCATGGGCGACCGTCGCTAGTTCAGCATGCTGGACCATCGAGTTCCAAAAGGGCGGCCCAACGGCCGCCCTTTTCTTTTGTGCCGGGCTTTGCTGTTATCGCGAGCAGAGAAATGGCACCCATAAACTATGAGCACTATTACGATTCGACCGGCGACAGCGGCCGACCTCGACAGCATCACCGGCATCTACGCCGACGCGGTCGCCCAAGGCACGGCGAGCTATGAGTTGGAGCCGCCGAGCCGCGCGGAGATGGGTGTTCGATTCGACAGCCTGATGGCCGGCGGCTTTCCCTACCTTGTGGCGGAGAAGGACGGCGCGGTTCTCGGCTACGCCTATGCCGGTGCCTTCCGGCCACGCCCGGCCTATCGCTTCATTGTCGAGGATTCGGTCTATGTCGCGCCCGAGGCCAAGGGCCAGGGCGTCGGGCTCAAGCTGATGCAAAGCCTGATCGAGGCGGTGACGACGGCGGGCTTTCGCCAGATCATCGCGGTGATCGGCGATGGCCGTCCCGACAGCGCCTCGGTGCGGCTGCACGAAAAGCTCGGCTTTCGCCATTCGGGCCGCCTTGAAGGTTCCGGCTACAAGCACGGCCGCTGGCTGGACACGGTGTTCATGCAGCTGTCCCTGAATGGCGGTGCCTCGACGCCGCCCGATCCGAGTTCGCTGCCGGAGCGGAAGTTTCGCCTTAGAGCGGACTGAAGAAGGAACTGAAGAATTGCGGAATTGAAGAACTGAAGAATAAAAAGAAGCGGCGGCAACAGATGACGCCGAGGCCTTTTCTCAACTCATCAATTCTCCATTTCTTCAATTCCCCTGCTCTAATTCCCTGCTCAGGCTTCCACCAGCTTCAACTTGCTGTCGAACACACCGAGCACGCGGCCGAGTTCCTGGCCGCGTTTCAAGATGCGGCCGCCGGCGGCGATGACGGCAAAGGCGCCCTGCTTGCGGGCCAGTTTCGGATCCTTGACGATCTGGAACAGCGGCACTTCGCTGGTGCGGCGGAAGACGGAAAAGACAGCGCGGTCGGCGAGATGATCGATGGCGTAGTCGCGCCATTCATTGGCGGCGACCATGCGTCCGTAGAGCCTGAGGATCTGGTCCAGCTCGCGTCGGTCGAACCGCACCGGCTGATCGAGACGTTCGCGTCGCGCCTCGTGCAGCGGGATTATTGCGGATGCGTCCCCATCCTCCGTCCCGCCACTGTCATCGGTCATGCCTCGATCCTTCAAAATGAATCTTTGCCAACCAAAGTTGGCGTGTTCGCGACTGAATTGCAAGGCCCGGCGAACCGAGCCCCGCGCCGCGCCGTTTCCGTCACGTCCAGTCACTTTTATGAAACGCCGTGTTGGAATTGGTGATGTTCCGCCACATTTCTGCCTTTTTTTATCCGCGCTCATGCCCCAATGTCCGACGAATTTACCGGCGTTGCCTGAGACGGTTCGGTCCGGCACCGGCTCGTAAACCCCAAGCCCCCCGCCCACGGGTCTGCGTCGGATCGAACCAACCTCGGCTCTTCCTCGGAAGAACCGGGAGCGACGATCCCAAAACCTAAATGACCGGCGTCAGAAGCAAGCTGACGTCGGTTTTTTATTGGCTGGTGATAGGTGAACCTTCGCGCTACCGCGGCCGGGGTTTGAGCGCTCTATCTCAAGGCTTGTGGATGAATGCGGCGCCGAGAATGGGACCGGGCATGCCGTCCTTGCCGACCGACTGCAGCAGCACGGCGCAGCCGCCCTTTTTGGCAATCTCGCTCATCGGCAGTTCGTAGCGCTGTGCCTTGCCATGCCACATGCCGGCGGTCTGGATGCCGGTGACGGCGTTCCAGTAGGTCATCTTGCGGCCGGTATTTTCGCCCTCGCCGACTTTGACCGTCTGCGGCGGGTCGAAATAGACGATGACGACATGGGCGTCGCTGGGGCCGTTGCCGGCATCGCCGGCGTCGATCATCACGCGATCGCTGGTGCGGCTGACCTTGACGGCGACGCGCATGCCTTCGCCGCTCTTGGCCATGCGGGCGAGCGCACCATCGACCTCGCCGCGGTTGGCGCCGTTGACATGGACGCGGCCATTGATGACGGCCTGCGGCGTATAGACGGAGCGGCTGCCGAAGGCGCGCATATAGTCGTATTGCCGCTCGGTGTTCTCCTTGCGGCCGAGCGTGTCCTGCCAGCCGAGATAGTCCCAGTAGTCGACGTGATAGGCGAGCGCGACGATGTCTTCCTTGGCGGCAAGTTCGGAGAACAGAGTATCGGCCGGCGGGCAGGAACTGCAGCCCTGGCTGGTGAACAGCTCGACCACGCCCAATGGCTTTTCGATCTGGACCCGGTCGGTCTGGGCGCGATCGGATTCGCCGGCATGCCCGGCGCCGGCAGACGCCGAGAAGGCCAGCGCAAGAGCTGCCAGCCACAATGATTTTCGCGAGGCCATGGCCATTCCGATTCCCGCCGGTGATGCCGGCTTTATCTTGATTGCTGAAATATGTGGCAGAACCGGAAGTCAACGGGAAGTCACGTTGCGGTGAAATTTTGCCGTTGCAGCCGACCGCAACCGCGCAATAGGAAGGATCTGCGCTTCAGGATAGAAACCGATTCGGGCGGCAATCGCGATGTGGCAAACGTTTTTGGCGCCGGTCGACCTCTATTGCGAGCGGACCGGCCCGGAATTCTGGTCCGAACCGGTCAACGCCCTGACCAACTTCGCCTTCATCGCCGCCGGCCTGTGGGGCGTGCGCGAGGTGCGAAGGCTGGGCACCGGCGCCTTCGCCGAGGTTCTGGCCTGGTGGGTGGTGGCGATCGGCATCGGCTCGACGATCTTCCATACTTTTGCCACCAAGGGCACGGTCTGGGCCGACGTGCTGCCGATCGCCGGCTTCACGCTGGCCTACACGCTGTTCAATCTGCGTCGCTTCCTCGGCATGCGATGGGGCAAAGCCATCGCCATCTTCATCGCCTTCTATGTGATTGCCGGGGCGATAACCGTTGCCGTGCCGGACTGGCTGCGCCAGGCGTCGAACGGCACGACGGGCTATCTGCCGCCGTTCCTGGCGCTCGCCTTCTTCGGCGCGCTGGTAGCCGCCAGCGGCAATCGCGCCGGCTGGTACAATCTGGCCGGATCGGCGATCTTCGTGGTGTCCGTCGTCTGCCGGATGATCGACCCGCTGGTCTGCGGCGGTTTCCCGCTCGGCACGCACTTCCTCTGGCACATCCTCAACGGGCTGATGCTGGGTGTGTTGTTGGCCGCCGCGGCGCGGTTTGGGGCGCCGAAGGTAGGGCAGTAGGGCAGTAGGGCAGTAGGGCAGTAGGGCAGTAGGGCAGTAGGGTGCTCTATTCCCTATTCCCTATTCCCTATTCCCTTACTGCCTTACTGCCTTATTCCCTTACTAAGCTGCCAGATCGCGCAGCACGTATTGCAGGATGCCGCCGTTCTTGAAGTAGTCGAGCTCATCCAGCGTATCGATGCGGCAGATGATCGGCACGTTCTTGACCGTGCCGTCGCCATAGGTGATTTTGGCGATCATCGTCTGGCGCGGCTTGATGGTGCTCAGCCCGTCGATCTCGACCAGCTCGTCTCCCTTGAGGTTGAGCGATGCCCATGAGGTGCCTTCCTCGAAGACGAAGGGGATGACGCCCATGCCGACCAGGTTCGAGCGATGGATGCGCTCGAAAGACTGGGCGATGACCGCGCGGACACCGAGCAGATTGGTTCCCTTGGCCGCCCAGTCGCGCGACGAGCCGTTGCCGTATTCGACGCCGGCGAAGACGACCAGCGGCACGCCTTCCCTTTTGTACTCCATCGCCGCGTCGTAGATCGATTCCTCTTCCTTCGACGGGTAGTGGATGGTGTAGCCGCCCTCGCGGCCGTTCTCGCCCAGCATGTGGTTGCGGATGCGGATGTTGGCGAAGGTGCCGCGCATCATCACCTCGTGATTGCCGCGCCGCGTGCCGTACTGGTTGAAGTCGGCGACGCCGACGCCGTGGTCGGTGAGGTATTTGCCGGCCGGCGACGCTGCCTTGATCGATCCGGCCGGCGAAATGTGGTCGGTGGTGATCTTGTCGCCGAACAGGCCGAGCACGCGGGCGCCCTTGATGTCGCCGATCTTGCCGAAACCTGACGTCATGCCGGCGAAATAGGGCGGGTTCTGCACATAGGTCGAGTTGTCGTCCCAGGCATAGGTCTGGCCTTCCGGCGCCTTGACGTTCTGCCAGTACTCGTCGCCCTTGAAGACGTCGGCATATTTGCGGGCGAACAGCTCGCGGGTGACGTTCTTCTCGATGAACTCCTGGATTTCGGCCGAGCTCGGCCAGATGTCCTTGAGGTAGACCGGCTCGCCGTTCTTGTCCTCGCCGAGCGGCTCTGTCGTGAGGTCCTTGGTGACAGTTCCGGCCAGCGCATGCGCGACGACCAGCGGCGGCGAGGCCAGATAGTTGGCCTGCACGTCAGGCGAGACACGGCCTTCGAAGTTGCGATTGCCGGACAGGACCGCGGCGGCGATCAGGCCCTTGTCGTTGATGGTTTTGGAGATCGGCGCCGGCAGCGGGCCGGAATTGCCGATACAGGTGGTGCAGCCGAAGCCGACCAGGTTGAAGCCGATCTGGTCGAGCTCCTTCTGCAGGCCGGATTTCTCCAGATATTCGGCGACCACCTGGCTGCCGGGAGCCAGCGAGGTCTTCACCCACGGCTTCTGCTTCAAACCGAGCCGGTTGGCATTGCGGGCCAAAAGACCGGCGCCGATCAGCACGCTCGGGTTCGAGGTGTTGGTGCAGGAGGTGATGGCGGCAATGACGACATCGCCGTGACCGAGATCATGGTCGGTGCCTTCGACGGCATAGCGCTTGGAGATTTCGGCCGCCTTCTTGTATTCGGTCTCCATCGCCTTGGCGAAGCCTTCCGGAATGCCTTCCAGGGCGACGCGGCCTTCAGGCCGCTTGGGGCCGGCCATCGACGGCACGACGGAACCAAGTTCGAGCTCGAGCAGATCAGTGAAGACAGGGTCGGCCGAGCCGGTTTCACGCCACAGGCCCTGGGCCTTGGCGTAGGCCTCGACCAGCGCGATGCGGTCCTCGCTGCGGCCGGACATTGTGAGATAGCGGATGGTTTCCGAGTCGACCGGGAAGAAACCGCAGGTGGCGCCATATTCGGGGGCCATGTTGCCGATGGTGGCGCGGTCGGCCAGCGTCATGTTGGAGAGGCCCGGGCCGAAGAACTCGACGAACTTGCCGACGACCCCCTTCTTGCGCAGCATCTGGGTGACGGTGAGCACGAGGTCGGTGGCGGTGACGCCCTCTTTCAGCTTGCCGGTGAGACGGAAGCCGATGACTTCCGGCAGCAGCATGGAGACCGGCTGGCCGAGCATGGCCGCCTCGGCCTCGATGCCGCCGACGCCCCAGCCGAGCACGCCCAGGCCGTTGATCATGGTGGTGTGCGAATCGGTGCCGACGCAGGTGTCGGGATAGGCTGTGGTTTCGCCGTCCTCGGTGTTGGTCCACACCACCTGGCCGAGATATTCGAGGTTGACCTGATGGCAGATGCCGGTGCCGGGCGGCACGACGCGGAAGTTGCGGAACGCCTGCTGGCCCCATTTCAGGAATTTGTAGCGCTCTTCGTTGCGCTCATATTCCAGCTCGACATTGCGGGCGAAGGCCATCGGCGTGCCGAATTCGTCGACGATGACGGAATGGTCGATGACGAGGTCGACCGGCACCAGCGGGTTGATCTTCTGCGGATCGCCCCCGAGCGAAGCCATGGCGTCGCGCATTGCGGCAAGGTCGACCACGGCCGGAACGCCGGTGAAATCCTGCATCAGCACGCGGGCCGGGCGATAGGCGATCTCGACGCCGGCGGTGCCCTTATCGGTCAGCCAGCCGGCCACCGCCTGGATCGATTCCTTGGTGACGGAGCGGCCGTCTTCGTTGCGCAGCAGGTTTTCCAGCAGCACCTTCATCGAATAGGGCAGTTGCGAGATGCCGGTAAGGCCGTTCTTTTCGGCCTCGATGAGATCGAAATAGGCATATTCAGCGCCGCCTGCGGTCAGCGTGCGGCGGCAATTGAAACTGTCGAGAGATTTTGACACGTGCGATCCTTGTCTGTTCAGCCTGAAAGGGAACGGACGCCGATGGCATGCAATCACGCGCAAAGGTGCGGGTACGGCCATTTCCGCTGTCCGTTCCCAAGCAACCCGAGCCGTTCAAGGCGGCGCGTGCGCTGGTTCGGCGCTAATTCTGTTCCCGTGCCGACCGCTGGCACGGATGCACCGCATATAGAGAATTTTCTGGAATAGTTCTAGACAGTTGGAAAGCAATTTTGTGCGATGCGGCAGCGGCCGCGACACATGGTTTCAGGGCAGGCGAGGAATGCGGCTGATCGCCGAAAATCTGGGCGGCGAGCGAGGCGGCGACGCGGTGTTTTCCGGCATCGGCTTTGCCTTGGAGCAGTGTCAGGCGCTTATCGTCACCGGGCCGAACGGATCGGGCAAGTCGACCTTGCTGCGGATCATCGCCGGGCTGCTGCCGGCGGCGGAAGGCAGCGTGAGGATTGAGGGCGTCATGAAGGTTGAAGAC
>NZ_RZRP01000287.1:0-6917 GCF_003997795.1 Mesorhizobium sp. M7A.F.Ca.US.005.03.2.1
CGTTGGTCTCGAGGAATTCCTCGTCGCACTGGGCGATGATGTCGACAATGGCATTGCCGATGCAAAGCACGTCATAATCCGGCATCAAAATCTCCGCCAAAAACCCGAGCCGGCTTCTTGCCACGCCGGCCCGGCGCGGGTCTAGCGATTTGAAACCGGTTTGCCTAGGGCGTGACACGCAACTTTGGCGGAACAGGCAAAGGCGCATCAGCCGCGAGGCGCTATGACAATTCGACCGTGGCCGAAGCATTTCATCGCCGCACCGCCTATAAGCCTGGATCAGACGATCCCGCTTCGAAGGCGAGCCAGCCCCCAATGTCTACAAAAAGCATGTCGACGAAGAACGAGCCTGCAAAAAACGATCTGACCACCGACCTGGTACTGCTCGTCGTGCTGGCAGTGCTCTGGGGCGCCTCCTACACCTTCATCAAGATCGGCGTCGAAACCATCCCGCCGGTCACCTTCATTGCCGCCCGCACCCTGATCGCTGGCGGCATCCTGTTGGCCATCATCCGCTGGCGCGGGCTCGCCTTGCCGGGCGATGCTGCAAGCTGGCGCCGCTTCGCCTTCCAGGCCTGCCTCAACAGCGTTATTCCGTTCACCCTGATCGCCGCGGCCGAACGCTCGGTCGATGCCGGCCTCGCCACCATCCTCAACGCGACCTCGCCGATCTTCACCTTCCTCTTGACCGCGCTCATCACCCGCCACGAGCCGGTCACCTTGCGCAAACTGATCGGTGTGGGCGCCGGCATTGCCGGCATCTGCCTCATTATCGGCACGCAGGCGCTGAGTGGCCTCGGTCATGAATTGTGGGCGCAATTGGCAATCGTCGCCGCGACGGTCTGCTATGCCGGGGCCGCCATTTTCGGCCGCGGTTTCAAGGGCCTCGACCCAATGCTACCGGCCGCCGGTTCCATGTTGTGCGGCGCCGTCATCCTCGTGCCGCTCAGTCTGGTGTTCGACCAGCCGTGGACGCTGGCGCCATCGACCGCGTCGATCCTGGCCCTGCTCGGCCTGTCGGTCTTTTCCACCGCGCTGGCCTTCGTCATCTATTTCCGCCTCATCCACACGCTGGGTTCGGTCGGCACCACCTCGCAGGCCTATCTGCGCGTGCCGATCGGCGTCGGCATCGGCGCTCTCTTCCTCGGCGAAAGTCTTGGTTCGACGGCATGGCTGGGCATGGGTTTTGTCGTGGCCGGGGTCGCTGCCATGACCATCCCGGTTCGAAAGCCGGCATTTGCGCGGTAGACGCCAGCCCGCTTGTGCTCATGGCCTGCGCTGCCTATCTCGGAAGCATCCGCCTTTTAGGCGGCGTCCGCTAACCGGGGGTGTGACAAGGTGATTTTCGACGCTGCCCGCGCTGCGGCCCTCGAGCTGATTTCGCCTCCCTTTCGGGCCGTGTTCGTCAAGACGCTGGGCTTGACCGTGCTGGCACTGGTGGCTCTGTGGTTCGGCCTGACGAGCCTCGTCGAGTGGCTGGCGCTGCCGTGGCTGCAGACGCTGTTGCCCGGCATGCCGTCCTGGGCCGGGTGGCTCGGCGGCATCATCGCGGCAATAGCGCTTGCCTTCGGCATGGCGTTGCTCATCGCGCCGGTGACGGCTGTTGTCGCCGGCCTGTTCCTCGACGATATCGCCGAAGTGGTCGAGCGCACCGACTACCCCGGCGATCCGACCGGCCGCGCCATGCCGGCGCTGCGCTCGCTGGTGCTGTCGGCGCGATTCCTCGGTGTCGTCATTCTCGGCAACATCGTCGCGCTGCTGCTTCTCTTGGTGCCGGGCGTCAACATAGCCGCCTTCTTCATCGTCAACGGCTATCTGCTCGGGCGCGAGTTCTTCGAATTCGCCGCCATGCGCTTTCGCGGCGAAGACGAGGCCAGGGCCTTGCGCAGGCACTATGCCGGCACAGTGTTTCTCGCCGGGCTGCTCATCGCCGCTTTCCTCGCCGTGCCGTTGCTCAACCTGCTGACGCCGCTGTTCGCCGCCGCCATGATGGTGCATCTGCACAAGGCGATCTCGGTGCGGGAAGTGGCTCGCCCCTCACGCGGCTAGGCATTTTCTTCAGCGCAACAGAAATCCGCGTCCGAGCTCGTCATCGGCCTCGACGATGAATTCGGCCCGCCCGGAATAATAGGCGCGGCCGCCGACGCGGGCGATGATCGCCTCATGCCGTCCAGCCTTCGCCGTCCGCGCCACGGCTCCGGAAAAACGCGAGCCGGCGATGCTCTCGAATGTGCGCGTCTGTCCGATCGCGATCTCGCCCTTGGCATGCATGGCCGCCAGCCTTGCGGTGACGCCGGAACCGGTTGGCGAGCGATCGACCTCGGCTTCGGCGAAGACGCAGATGTTTTTGGTCACCTCGCCGGAAAATGTGTCGCGGCCGTCGGTCAGGATGGTGCCGTATAGGTAGGCTAGGTCGCCGTGGTCGGGATGCGACAGCGGAAATTCAGCCTTGAGCCTGTCCGTCAGCCCCGTTGCCGCATCGACGAAATCGCGCATCCGGCTTCTGCCGAATTCGAGCCCGAATTGGTGACAATCGGCCAGCGCGTAGAAGGCGCCGCCATAGGCGACGTCGAAGCCAATCGTGCCGTGGCCCGCCAATTCGATCGCCTGTCCACCGGCGAACAGGAAGGCCGGCACGCTTTCGAACGACACCGCACCGGCCTTGCCGTCCCTGACCTCGACCGAGGCGACGACCAGCCCGCACGGCGCCTCGATATTGACTGTCGTGACTGGTTCCTGTTTCGCCACCAGCCCTTCATCGATGGCGTAGCGGCCGAGCGCGACGATGGCGTGGCCGCACATCGTCGAATAACCCTCATTGTGCATGAACAGCACGGCGAGGTCGGCGCCGGGCAGGTCCGGCTCGACCAGCAAGGCGCCATACATGTCGTAATGGCCGCGTGGCTCGAACATCAGGATTTTCCTGAGATGATCGAGATGGTCGCGCACATAGGCGCGCTTTTCCAGGATCGTGCCCTTGGGGATACCGGGATAGCCGCCGGTGACGATCCTTAGCGGCTCGCCGCCAGTATGCATGTCGATCACGGTCAGCGTCATGCGACGGGCCCCATTAATCCGAAGATTTGCCGAAGAGGGCCTGCAATTTGCTGAACGGCATGGCGGCGCGGGTGAAGCCGAAGGTGCCGTCTTGCTGGATTTCGCGTGCCGCCGTTTCCAGCATGCCGTAGGCGAAATTGGTCAGCCACGGCCCGAGCGAGATACGCTTGACGCCGGCCATGGCGAGATCGGCGATGGTAAAACCCGGTACCGCCATGACATTGACCGGCTTGCTGACGGCAGAGCAGAGCGTGCGGATCATCTCGACGTTGCCGATGCCTGGCGCATAGAGTACGTCGGCGCCGGCCTTCTCGAACGCCTGCAGCCGCTTGATCGTGTCGTCGAGGTCGGACTTGCCCCAGAGGAAATTCTCGGCCCGCGCAGTGAAGACGAAATCGCGTTTCAGGGCCCGCGCCGCTTCCACGGCCGCCGCAACGCGTTCGACGGCGTGCGCAAAATCATAGATCGGCTTGTCCGGATCGCCGGTGTGGTCTTCGATCGAGCAGCCGGCAAGGCCGGCAGCTTCCGCCGCGAAGATGGTTTCGGCGGCCTGCTCGGCGCTGTCGCCCTTGCCTTTCTCGAGGTCGGCCGAGACCGGCAGGCTGGTCGCCGCGGTCACTTCGCGGCAATGGTGGATCATCTGGTCGAAGGTCACCGCGCCGTCCGGCAGGCCGCGCGAAAAGGCAAAGCCGGCGCTGGTCGTCGCCAGCGCCGTGAAGCCGAACGAGCCGAGCAGCTTGGTCGTGCCGATATCCCAGGGATTGGGCACGACGAAGGTCGAGGCATGCAGGTCGCGAAAGATCTTGCCCTTGTCCATGGTAGTTCCCCCATCATATGCGGTGTGGCCGAACGGATTTTATCCTGCTCCATCTGGCCGGGCAAACGAATGCGATTGGTTCAGAAGCGTTTGGCGTTCTCTCCTGCCAATTTGTCCAGCGCGTCGGAATCCTTGGCGTAGTGCGACGTTGTCTTGTCCCAATGATAGGTGACGGAGATGTCGTGAGATTCAGGTTTGGGCGGCTGGTCATCGCAGCTTTCGTCGTTCACGACGGTGGCATCGGTCACCGTTACCTTGATCGCCGCATGGCGTCGGCCCTCTGCGAAGGCTTTAAAGGCAACGTCCTGCGTCCGGCTATAGGCACACACGTGCTCGTCGAACAAATAGATGATGTCGATCAGCTTCAACTTGTCCCTGGCGACCATAATCAGCGGGACGATCATATAGTTCTGGTTTGAATTGGAATGCGAACTCTCGATCATGAGGATATCATCATTGGCGCCGATGCCGAGCTTGCCGGGTTCGCGGAAATAGGTGCTGCGGTCGAGGGCGACATTGGCGGCGTCGAGCAGCCTTGGTTTGCCCGTAATGTCGTAGAGCGCTAGCACCGCATAGCCTTCTGCGCTGTCTGAGGAATCGCCGAGATCGAACAGCATGGTCAGGCGGTCCTTGCCTCCCGCCTTGATGGCAAGCACGGAGGCATTGGAAAAGCCTGAGGTTTCGGGCGGCGAGCCGCCGCTGTCGGGTCCCTCGATATGGCGCATCGCGATCGGCAGCCCGCCCCTGTAAAAGCCATTCTTGTCGGCGGCGAGGTCTGGAATGATCATCCTGGCGAGGTCGAGATAGGTGATGTCTTTTTGGCCGGGCAGTGGGCTGCCGAGCTCCGGAAGGCTGGCGTCTTGCGCGCCGGCTGCGGTCCACAGCAATGGCAGCAGCATCACGGCGAGGATGAAGCGAAGCAGGTTCGTCGGCATGGTCGCCTCAGGCTGTCGGGCGCGCGGAACGTAGCACAGCCTCCCAACCCGTCCAGTCCGTCAGCCAGCTCAGTGGATCGGCACCAGCCCGGCCAGTTCGCGCATGTCGTCGAACAGGATGCCGCCGGCCTGGATAAGGCCGTCGCGGTCGGAATAGGGATCGGCGTGATAGGAAAACACCCGCATGCCGGCCGCGATGCCGGCCTGCGTGCCAGCGACGCTGTCCTCGATGACGATGCAGTCGGCAGGTGCAAAGCCCACGGTTTTCGCAGCATGCAGGAACAGGTCCGGAAACGGCTTGCCGCGCGCGACCATCGTCGAGGAAAACATCGCGTGTTCGAACAGCGGCAACAGCCCGGTCTGGCCAAGTGTGATGTGCATCTTCGACACCCGGGCCGAGGTGGCGACGCAATAGGCGATCCCGGCTGACCGCACGGCCTCGACGAATTCGCGGACATAAGGGATTGCTTCGACGCCGTGGGCGAACAGGTCTGGCAGGCCGGCGTTCCAGCGATCGACAAAATCGGCGCCAAGCCTGACGCTGGTCTTTTCTTCGATCTCTTTCTGCACCGACGCCATGCTGCGGCCGGAGAAATTCTTGCGGCAATATTCGAAGCTTGTCGGATAGCCGGCAGCGGTCAGCCATTCGGCAAGGCGCCGATTGGCCAGGTTCTCCGTGTCGACCAGGATCCCGTCGCAGTCGAAGATGACAAGTTTAGGCAGTTCAGGCATCAGGCGGTGCCGGTCGATCCGAACCCGCCCGCGCCGCGCGCCGTGCCGCCGGCCAGGTTGCGCTCTTCCACGGCGGCTTGCGTCACCGCGGCAAAAACGATCTGGGCGATGCGCATGCCGCGCGTCACGGCAAAGTCCTCGTCGCCGAGATTGATCAGCAGCACCTTGACCTCGCCGCGATAGTCGCTGTCGATGGTGCCGGGCGTGTTGAGGACGGTCAGCCCATGTTTGAAGGCAAGGCCTGAGCGCGGCCGCACCTGGCCTTCCATGCCTTCGGGAATTTCCAGGATCAGCCCGGTCGGCACCAGAGCGCGTTTTCCGGGCAGGATCAGCAGCGGCCGGTCGTCCGGCACCGCGGCGCGCAGATCCATGCCGGCAGCACCGGTGCTTTCATAAGCAGGAAGGGGAAGTCCTTCAGCATGCGGCAACCTGACGAAGCCGACGGTCGGACCGATGACGGAGGGAGTTTGAAGGGCTGCGCGCATAAAATCGATCCTATCGGCGCGATTGCCGATTCGGTCAATTCGCCCGCAAGCCTATCAACGGCTTTCTTTCAGGCATCAGTATGGCCTGACCTGAATCTCAACATACCTTAGCGCACTTCCATCGGAACCACCGTCGTCTCCTTGATCTCCTCCATCACGAAGGAGGCGGAGACGTCGGACAGCGCCACCTTGGCGATCAGCCGCTGGTAGAGCCGGTCATAGGCCTTCACGTCGGCGACGCGGGCGCGCAGAACGTAGTCGAGGTCGCCGGACATGCGGTAGACGCCGATGATCTCGGGAAAGCCGGTCACCGCCGCCCGGAATCTCTGCAGCCACTCCGGATCGTGGTTGGACGTGCGGATCAGGATGAAGACGGAAAGGCCAAGCCCGAGCTTTTCGGCATCGACCAGCGCCACCCTGCCGGTGATGACACCGGCCTCCTCCAGCCGCTTCACCCGGCGCCAGCAGGCATTGCGCGACAGCGCCACCCGTTCCGACAACTGGTCGACCGACAGCGTGCCGTCGCGTTGCAACTCGGCGAGCAATTTCCGGTCGATTTCGTCAATTTCCAGCGCCATGTGGGATATTTGTCCCATGCATCACCGAAATACAAGGACATTTTGAGACCGATGAACCGGCGAAGCATGTCAGGATACTCATATCAGGAACTTCAAGCGCTGAAGGGGAACCAGCATGTCGGTCGCAAGGATTTTCACCTCTCATCCGGCCAAGGTCGGCGAAACCTATTTCAGCCACATGGGCTTTGCCGCCTGGTTTTCGTCGCGCCTGTTGATGGCGGCCGGCGCCGCGCTCGTTCATGCTTTCTTGCCATTTCTGTTTGAAACTACCGCCAGCCGAATCGTTCGCGAGCTTTACGAGCGGACGCACAAC
>NZ_RZRP01000288.1:0-6912 GCF_003997795.1 Mesorhizobium sp. M7A.F.Ca.US.005.03.2.1
CCTACAACACCGCTCCCTTCCTCGCCAACAAGAAGTCGATCCAGCAGGGCTACGTCACCTCAGAGCCGTTCGCGGTCCAGAAGGAAGGCGGCTTCGTGCCGAACCAGTTCCTGCTCGCCGACTATGGCTGGGACACTTATTCGACGACGATCGAGGTGATGCAGGACACGATCGACAAGAAGCCGGAGGTGGTCCAGTGCTTCGTCGATGGCTCGGCCAAGGGCTGGTACAAATATCTCTACGGCGACAACAAAGCCGCCAACGACATGATCAAGAAAGACAATCCCGACATGAGCGACGAGCAGATCGCGTTCTCGATCGAGCAGATGAAGAAGTTCGGCCTGGCCGATTCCGGCGACACCGAAAAGCTCGGCATCGGCGCCATGACCGACGCGCGGATCAAGAGTTTCTACGACAAGATGGTCAAGGCCAAGGTCACGCCAGCCGGCATCGACATCAAGAAGGCCTACACGCTGACCTTCATCAACAAAGGCGTCGGGCTCGAGCTGAAGAAATAGGCCGCCCCGGAATGATAAGGGAAAAAGTGGCGCAAGCGCCGGCTGCGTCGGGTGCGGCCCCGACGCTCCTGGCGCTGAAGGGCGTCGGCAAGGTGTTCTCCAACGGCGTGACGGCGCTCAGCGACGTCGACCTGACCATCCGGGAAGGCGATTTCGTCAGCCTGCTCGGGCCGTCGGGTTGCGGCAAGTCGACGGCGCTGCGGCTGATCGCCGGCCTGTCGACGCCAACTTCCGGCGTGCTCGATTGGCGCGGTGGCGGCTCGCTCGACCGCTCGAACATCGGCTTCGTCTTCCAGGAGCCGACGCTGCTGCCCTGGGCCAATGTTTTCGACAATGTCTGGCTGCCGCTTCGGCTGAAAGGCATTTCGCGCGCCAAGGCGACACCGGCGGTAACGGAGATGTTGGCGCGGGTTCACCTGACCGGCTTCGAAAACGCGGTGCCGCGCGAACTGTCAGGCGGCATGAAGATGCGCGTATCCATAGCGCGCGCCATGGTGACCAAACCGCGCGTGCTGCTGATGGACGAACCGTTCGCGGCACTCGACGAGATCACCCGCTTCAAGCTCAACAACGATCTCCTGGAACTGTGGCAGGACGAACGGTTCACCGTCGTCTTCGTCACCCACAGTGTCTTCGAAAGCGTGTTCCTGTCCAACCGCGTCGTCGTCATGGCGGCGCGGCCGGGCAGGGTGTTCGACGAACTCGCCATCGAGGCCTCCTATCCGCGCGACGAGGCGTTTCGCACCTCGCCAGACTATGCGGCACTGTGCCGTCAGGCCTCCGACGTGCTGGTCAAGGCCATCAACTCAACAGCAGGCGCGCATTATGACGGCCATTGACGAGCGGATGCTCCAACTCGATCCCGAGGAAGCACGCCGCGTGCGCCAGGCGCGGTTCGAACGGATCGGCCGCTGGGTGCTGCCGCTGGCGATCATGATCCTGGCGATCTGGCTGTGGGATCGCATCTGCGTGTGGAACGAGATCCCGCAATACATCCTGCCGCGTCCCGGCGTGGTGCTGTGGACGCTCTACAACGATGCCGGCCTGCTGTTTTCCTCGCTGCTGGTCACCTTGCGCATCACCTTTCTCAGCTTGGCTCTGGCGGTCATAGGCGGGGTCGGGCTGGCGGTGCTGTTCGCGCAGTCGAAATGGGTCGAGATGTCGTTCTTCCCCTTCGCCATCGTGCTGCAGGTGACGCCGATCGTGGCGATCTTTCCGCTGATCAACATCTATGTGAACGACCAGACGACCAAGCTTCTGCTGTGCGCCTGGATCGTCGCCTTCTTTCCGATCCTGTCCAACACCACGCTTGGCCTCAACTCCGTCGACCGCAATCTGCGCGATATGTTCAAGCTCAACGGCGCGACGCGCTGGCAGCAATTGCGCTATCTCAGGCTGCCGGCGGCGATGCCCTATTTCCTCGGCGGGTTGAAGATCGCCGGCGGCCTGTCGCTGATCGGCGCCGTGGTGGCCGAGTTCGTTGCCGGTACCACCGGCCAGTCGTCCGGCCTTGCCTCGCGCATCATCGAGGCCGGCTACCGGCTCAACGCGCCGCGGCTGTTCGCGGCGCTGTTCCTGATCTCGCTGACCGGCATTTTGATCTTCCTCGTGCTGTCGCTGATATCGCATCTCATCTTGCGGCGCTGGCATGAAAGCGCGCTGAAGCAGGAGCGCTAGGGTGTGTGACGTGATTGATATGTTGGTGCGAGGCGCCCCCCTCTGTCCTGCCGGACATCTCCCCCTCAAGTGGGGAGATTGGCCGCTGTCACGATCTTCGCCAATCTCCAACATTGAAAAAAATGAGCCGGCACGGACGCTGCCAATCTCCCCCCTTGAGGGGGAGATGCCCGGCAGGGCAGAGGGGGGCAACGCTTGATACCAACCTCCGGCTCTTACCATCTCGCCAATGTTCGCCTTCATCGCTCACTGACGCCAGGCCTTTCCGCGCCCTTCGATGCTGACGGCTTCGGGCTTGCCGACATCGCTGTGGCCGACGGCAAGATTTCCAGCATCACCGCGCATGGCCGATCCGCTGATGCGGTCGACCTGGGCGGCCGTATAATCCTGCCGTGCTTCGTCGACTGCCACACGCATATCGACAAGGGCCATATCTGGCCGCGAAAGCCCAATCCCGACGGCACGTTCATGGGTGCGCTGAATGCCGCCGGTGCCGATCGTGTGGCACGCTGGAGCGCCGAGGATTTGGCGCGGCGGATGGATTTCTCGCTGCGCTGCGCCTACGCCCATGGCACAAGGGCGCTGCGCACCCACATCGACAGCGTCGCGCCGCAGGAGGAAATCTCCTGGCCGGCGTTCGAGGCGATGCGCGAGGAATGGCGCGGCCGCATCGAGTTGCAGGGCGCCTGCCTGCTCGGCATCGAAGGCGTGCGCGACAAAAAGTGGTTCGACAGGCTGGCAAAGAGGGTTGCCGCGGCAAAGGGCGTGCTCGGTGTCGTCACCTATATGGCGCCGGACCTCGAAGAGCTGCTCGACCACGTCTTCGCGCAGGCCATCAAGCATGGCCTCGATCTCGATTTCCATGCCGACGAGACCAACGACATTTCCGCCATATCGCTGAAGAAGATCGCCGAGGCCGCTCTGTGGAACGGTTTCGAAGGAAAGATCCTCGTCGGCCATTGCTGCTCGCTGGCGCGCCAGCCGGATCTCGACGTGCTCGACACGCTGGACAAGGTGGCGAAAGCGGGGCTCGCCGTCGTCTCGCTGCCGATGTGCAATCTCTATCTGCAGGACCGGCGCGCCGACGGCACCACGCCACGCTGGCGTGGCGTGACGCTGCTGCACGAGATGAAGGCGAGGGGCATTCCGGTGGCGGTTGCTTCCGACAACACGCGTGATCCCTTCTATGCCTATGGCGATCTCGACATGCTGGAGGTCTACCGCATGGCGACGCGCATCCTGCATTTCGATCATCCGGTCGCCGACTGGCCGCAAGCGGTCACCGCGACGCCGGCCAAGGTGATGCGGTTTGATGGCTTCGGCACGCTGGCTGCCGGCGGTGATGCCGATTTCATCGTGTTCAAAGGCCGAAGCTGGACGGAATTGCTGTCGCGGCCCGAATCGGATCGCATCGTGGTGCGCGGCGGCAAGGCGATCGACCGCCAATTGCCAGATTATGCCGAACTCGACGAACTGATGGTGGAATGATGGATGTTTCGGCGCTCAAACGCGATCTCGAAGGCCTGAAGGTCGACGACAATCCGGCCATCGTCCAGCAGAAGAGCCGTGACTTCTACTGGTACAGCCCGGTGCTGAAGCAGCAGCTCGACCATGTCACCGGCGACCTGATCGTGACGCCGAAGAACGAGGCCGAACTGATCCGCGTGCTTGCCGCCTGTCATCGTCATGGCGTGCCGGTGACGCCGCGCGGCAGCGGCACCGGTAATTACGGCCAGGCGATGCCGCTCTCCGGCGGCGTCGTGCTCAACCTTGCCGAGATGAACGAGATCAAGTCAATCGCTCCGGGTCGCGTCGTGACCGGGCCGGGGGCGATCCTGGCCGATATCGACAAGGCAACGCGGGCGCATTCCGGGCAGGAACTGCGGCTATCGCCCTCCACCTACAACACAGCCTCGATTGGCGGCTTCATCGCCGGCGGTTCGGGCGGCGTCGGCTCGATCAATTTCGGCGGGTTGCGCGATTTCGGCAATGTGCTTCGGCTGCGCGTGGTGACCATGGAGGCCGAGCCGAAAGCGCTCGAGCTCACCGGCGCGGATCTGCACAAGGTGACCCATGCCTACGGCACCAACGGCATCATATCGGAAGTCGAGATGCCGCTGACCGCGGCTTATGACTGGATCGACGTCATTGTCGGCTTCGACGCTTTCATGGATGCGGCCCGCTATGGCAATGCGCTGGCGTGTCAGGATGGCATCCTGACCAAGCTGATCACGCCGATAGCGGCACCCGTGCCGCAGCTCTATTTCAAGCGGCACCAGAAATTCCTGAGCGACGGGCAGAGCATTTGCCTCGTCATGGTGGCGCAGCATGGGCTGGACGCTTTTCTTGCCTTCACCCGGCGTGCCGGCGGCGAGGTGATCTACAATGCGGCCACGGCGACGCCGGATGAGAAAAAAGGCCTGCCGCCGGCCTATGAATTGGCTTGGAACCACACCACGCTGAGGGCGCTGCGCGTCGACCCTTCGATCACCTATCTGCAGTCGCTCTATCCCTTTCCCAACCAGCTGGCGCTTGTCGAGAAGATGGATGCGATGTTTCCGGGCGAGGTTTTCTCGCATCTGGAATTCGTGCGGCTGGACGGCAACATTACCTGCTTCGGCCTGCCGCTGGTCAAGTTCACGACCGAGGCGCGGCTCGACGAGATCGTGCGCCTGCATGAAGCGAACGGTTGCCCGATCTTCAACCCGCATCGCTACACGCTGGAAGAGGGCGGCATGAAGCAGACCGACGCGGTGCAACTCGCCTTCAAGCGCGAGACCGATCCGCAAGGGCTCCTCAACCCCGGCAAGATGATCGCCTGGGAAAACCCGGACTACGACTACCGTTCCGGGCGGACTTTTTTGTTCAAGGGGCTGCAGAAGGTAGGATGATGAACATCCTCGTCCTCTACGCCCATCCGGTCGAGACCAGCTTCAATGCCGGCCTGCACCGGATGATCGTCGAGCGCCTGACGGCGGCGGGCCATACGGTCGACGACTGCGATCTCTATGCCGAGGGTTTCGATCCGCGACTGACGCGCCAGGAGCGGCTGGACTACCACAACCCACGGGGCCCCGCCGACGCTGTCGCGCCTTATGTCGAGCGCCTGCTGCGCGCCGATGCGCTGGTGCTTTCCTATCCCGTCTGGAATTATGGCTTTCCAGCGATCCTGAAAGGCTTTTTCGATCGCGTGTTCTTGCCCGGCGTGTCGTTCAAATTGGTCGACGGCAAGGCGCAGCCGTCGCTGCACAACATTCGCAAGGTTGCGGCGGTGACCACCTACGGCGGCAGCCGGTTCCGCGCCCTGCTGATGGGCGATCCGCCGCGCAGGCTGATCAAGCGGATGCTGCGCGCCACCGTCAAACCGGGCGCGCCGGTGACCTACCTCGCGCACTACGCGATGAACCTGTCTACCGACGGCACGCGCAAGGCTTTCACGACCAAGGTCGCGGCCCGCATGGATGAGTTCTGATGCGCGCCTTGGTGGTCTACTGCCATCCGGTACCCGAGAGCTTTTGCGCCGCCATCCGCGACACTGCCATCGACGTGCTGATGCGACGAGGCTGGGAGGTGCGGCTGCTCGACCTCTATGCGGAGAAATTCGACCCGGTGATGGGCTGCGACGAGCGGCGCTCCTACAATGACCAGGCGCCGCAGGACCCGGCACTGAAGCCGCATTTCGAACTGCTCAACTGGGCCGAAGCGATCCTGTTCGTCTATCCGACCTGGTGGTACGGACTGCCGGCGATGCTGAAGGGCTGGCTCGACCGGGTGTGGGCGACGGACGTCGCCTTCAAGCTGCCGGCCGGCAAGGGACGGATCAAGTCGCTGATGACGCATGTAACCAAGGTCGGCGTCATCACCACCTGCGGCGCGCCGACCTGGTGGAGCGTCGTCGTCGGCCAGCCGGGACGCAAGACCCTGCTGCGCGGCATGCGGGCGCTGTGCGCGACGCGCTGCCGGACGTTTTTCCTGGCGCACTATTTGATGGATGCCTCGACGCCGGCGACAAGGGCGGCGTTTCTGGCGAAGGTGCGAGGGAAGCTGGAAAGGTTTTGAGAGGGCGACTTTCCCTTCCTTCCCCCACAAAGGGGGAGGCGAGAAGGCACTACATCCTCGTCCGCTCCGATTTCGGATCGTACATCGGCTTCAGCGAGGCTTCCGCCGCAAAACGCTCGCCGGCGATTTCGATCTCATAGGACGACGCCAGCACATCCGCCTCGCTCTCGCCCTCGCAAGGCACATAGCCCAGCCCGACGGCGCCGCCGAGGTGATGGCCGTAATTGCCAGACGTTATCGGACCAACGATCTTACCGTCGCGCAGGATCGCCTCGTTGTGGAAGAGCAGGGGTTCCGGATCCTTCAGCCGGAACTGTACGAGCCGGCGTGACAGGCCGGCTTCCTTCTTGCGCAGCACCGCGTCACGGCCGATGAAGTCGCCCTTGGCGGTCTTCACCGCGAAGCCGAGGCCGGCTTCCAGCACATTGTCCTCATCGGTGATGTCATGGCCGAAATGCCGGAACGCTTTCTCGATGCGGCAGGAATCCAGCGTGTGCAGGCCGCAGAGTTTCAGGCCGACATCCACACCTGCCTCCTCGACCACCTCGAAGACATGGGCCGCCTGGTCGGTCGAGACATAGAGCTCCCAGCCGAGTTCGCCGACATAGGTGACGCGGTAGGCGCGAGCCAGGCCCATGCCGATTTCGATCTCCTGGAA
>NZ_RZRP01000289.1:0-6888 GCF_003997795.1 Mesorhizobium sp. M7A.F.Ca.US.005.03.2.1
CACCCGGACAGGGCGCGGCTTTCATCTTCCGGGAGACCAAATGAACAAGCCCGTCGCGCCCAATTCAGCGGTAATTGTCGGCAATGTCGTCTTCGACAACAAGGCGGCTCTGTCGCTGATCGCCGGCCCGTGCCAGTTCGAGTCGCGTCAGCACGCTTTCGACATGGCCGGCGCGCTGAAGGAACTGACCGGCAGGCTCGGAATAGGCCTCGTCTACAAGACCAGCTACGACAAGGCCAACCGCACCTCGCTGTCGGCGACGCGCGGCGCCGGCATGGACGCGGCACTTCCCGTCTTCGACGAACTGCGCAAGGAATTTTCGCTCCCGGTGCTGACCGATGTCCACACCGAGGAGCAGTGCGCCATCGTGGCGCCGCATGTCGATGTCCTGCAGATTCCGGCTTTCCTGTCGCGCCAGACCGACATGCTGGTCGCCGCGGCGAAAACCGGCAAGGTCATCAACGTGAAGAAGGGACAGTTCCTTGCCCCCTGGGACATGAAGAACGTCGTCGCCAAGATCACCGGATCCGGCAATGCCAATGTGCTGACCACCGAGCGCGGTGCTTCTTTCGGCTACAACACGCTGGTCTCCGACATGCGCGCTTTGCCTGTCATGGCAGAGATCGGCGCGCCGGTGATCTTCGATGCGACCCATTCGGTGCAGCAGCCGGGCGGGCAGGGCGGTTCCTCGGGCGGTGAACGTCGTTTTGTCGAGACGCTGGCGCGCGCGGCCGTCGCTGTCGGCGTTGCCGGCGTCTTCATCGAGACCCATCAGGATCCTGACAACTCGACCTCTTCCGACGGCCCCAACATGCTGCCGTTGAAGGACATGCCCGCTTTACTCGAGCGGCTGATGGCATTCGACCGCATCGCCAAGGGTCTCTAGGCCGGAGATATCCTCTGTCGACCGCCGATGCTTGTGGACGGCGCAAGCCGCCTGTACGCTCGACCGGCAAATGAGCGTTTTGGCAGGAGGAAGCCATGTCTGTCGCCCGCGTCACCGAAATCACATCGTCGTCGAAGAAGAGCTTTCAGGACGCCATCGAACAGGGAATTGCGCGCGCATCCAAAACGCTGAAGAACGTCGAGGGCGCCTGGATCCAGGACCAGAAGATCGTCGTCCAGGACGGCAAGATCGTTGCTTATCGCGTCAACATGAAGGTTACCTTCATCCTCGCGGAGTGATCGGTCGACGCCGAAAAAGTCGGGAACCTTCGCCCGCGCCCCTCATTGTCCAATTATGGTTCGAAACCACAATGAGGAGCACAATCATGGCAACCCAGACTGGCCACACCCAAGCCATCGCCGCTTCGCGGGTCATCGGCACATCGGTCTACAACACCGAAGGCACAAGCATCGGCAGTATAGAGGATGTGATGCTCGACAAGATGGCGAACGGCATCATGTTCGCGGTCATCGGTTTTGGCGGCTTCCTTGGCATCGGCGAGAAATATCACGCCATTCCGTGGGCAAGCCTCGACTATGATGAGGACAAGGGCGGTTATGTCGTACCGTTTTCCAAGGAACAACTCATGGCGGCACCGGCCTATTCGATCAACGAACTGACCGGTGCCGATGGCGAGGCGGCGCGCGACGAATCCTACAATTATTACAAGGTCACGCCTTACTGGCATTAACAACAACGACAAAGCGGCCCCGTCGGGAGAGACGGGGCCGCTTTGGATTCCGGCTTATTCGCTGACGTGTAAGGGGGCCATCGCCTTCGGCGGCGACTGCTGATTGTCGCATGACGTCAGGAATGCCGCCGCGATCAGAAACAGACTCACGATACCGCTCAACTGAGACATGGCGAAACTCCTCCTGTTTCGCCCCGCGCGCTGCACCTTAACCGGAAGTCAGCCGACCGTACATGACTTATGATGACGGCGATTTGCGCTTCGTGAATCGTTCGGAGGCCGATGCCGCGGCAATAATTGCCAGCGGGCCGATTGCCTTTTGCAGCACTTTGGCTAAGACGTGCGGCATTCTTCAGATCAATCGAGGACATCGCAAATGACCGCCATCGTCGACATTGTCGGGCGTGAAATCCTGGACAGCCGTGGAAATCCGACCGTCGAGGTCGATGTCATTCTCGAAGACGGCTCGATGGGCCGCGCGGCGGTGCCGTCGGGTGCTTCGACCGGTGCCCACGAGGCCGTCGAACTGCGCGACGGCGGCGCCCGCTATCTCGGCAAAGGCGTGCTCAAAGCCGTCGAGGCGGTGAACGGCGAGCTGTTCGAGGCCATCGGCGGCATGGAAGCCGAAAACCAGATTCATATCGACCAGACCATGATCGAGCTCGACGGCACGCCCAACAAGAGCCGGCTTGGCGCCAACGCCATTCTCGGCGTTTCGCTGGCGGTGGCCAAGGCGGCCGCTGATGCCGCCGGCCTACCGCTCTACCGTTATGTCGGAGGCACCAAGGCGCATCTCCTGCCGGTACCGATGATGAACATCATCAATGGCGGCGCGCATGCCGACAACCCGATCGATTTCCAGGAATTCATGATCCTGCCGATCGGCGCGCCGACGCTGCGCGAAGGTGTCCGCTGGGGTTCGGAAATCTTCCATACGCTGCGCAAGAAACTGAAGGATGCCGGCCACAACACCAATGTCGGCGACGAGGGCGGCTTTGCCCCGAACCTGAAAAGCGCTCCGGTGGCGCTCGATTTCATCATGGAATCGATCGAGCAGGCCGGCTTCAGGCCGGGCGACGAGATCGCGCTCGGCCTCGATTGCGCCGCGACCGAGTTCTTCAAGGACGGCAACTACGTCTATGAAGGCGAGAAAAAGACGCGCGATCCCAAGGCCCAGGCCAAATACCTGGCCAAGCTTGCCACCGACTATCCGATCATCTCGATCGAGGACGGTCTTGCCGAGGACGATTGGGAAGGCTGGAAGTACCTGACCGACCTGATCGGCAAGAAGACGCAGCTGGTTGGCGACGATTTGTTCGTCACCAACACGGCGCGGCTGCGCGACGGCATCCGCATGGGGGTTGCCAACTCGATCCTGGTCAAGGTCAACCAGATCGGCTCGCTTACGGAAACGCTCGACGCCGTCGAGACCGCGCACAAGGCCGGCTACACCGCCGTGATGTCGCACCGCTCGGGCGAAACCGAGGATTCGACCATTGCCGATCTCGCCGTCGCACCAATTGCGGACAAATCAAGACCGGCTCGCTGTCGCGCTCGGACCGCATGGCCAAGTACAATCAGCTGATCCGCATCGAGGAAGAGCTCGGCAAGCAGGCAAGCTACGCCGGCAAGTCGGTGGTCAAGGGCTGATCCGGAAACACCGGCTCATCGATACCGGACAAAAGGGCGGGAGCATTCCCGCCCTTTTTCGTTTCGGCGCCGCCAAACAGGTCACCCGTAACCGTCCGTTAAGCACAATCGGGCGAGAAAGATCGTGAGCCGCCTGAGTTCGCGGGCTAGAGCCGGATGATCTCAGGTCTGTTCGACCTGAAATCTGAATCCGACTCTAAATCAAAGAGATAGAGCATGATGTCGTCCGAAAACCGCTTCACACTTTTCGGCATCATGCTCTAGAGGAATCGGGCGATGTGGACGCGTCAGCACAAGCAGAGAAACACCGGCCGGCTGATCATTCCCTCGCTTTGCGTGGCGTTCCTGGCCTATTTCGGCTTTCATGCCTATCACGGCGAATTCGGTATCTACTCGAAATATCAGCTGGAAGCCCAGACGGTTGCGCTGCAGGGCCAGCTCGATGCGATCAAGGCGCGCCGCATGGAGCTCGAGCGCCGCGTTCGGCTGATGCATGAAGGCACGCTCGAGAAGGACATGCTCGATGAGCAGGCGCGCAAGGCGCTCAATCTGTCCCAAGCTGACGAAATCACCATTATGTTGCCGACCTCGGCAAAATAACTGATTTCAAGTTAATCACCAATATTTTCAATGATTTTAATCACTTAGGCGCATGCCAGCTATGCAAATTCGGCATGGCGCAACGCTTTGACGCGTGTTAGCCTCCCTAAAATCGGTGGGGAGGAGCTGATCTCCCCAGAGCAGATTTCATCCTGCTCTAATGTCCACGAAGAGACGCCAACAGGGAGTGATGCATGGCCACCGCCGCCAGAAAAGCGCCTGCCAAATCCAAATCCGACGGCAAATCGGGGCTTTCGGCCTCTAAACCTGTCGAATTCACCAAGGACGAAGAGCTTGCCGCTTACCGGCACATGCTGCTCATCCGTCGTTTCGAGGAAAAGGCCGGCCAGCTCTACGGCATGGGTTTCATCGGCGGCTTCTGCCACCTCTATATCGGCCAGGAAGCGGTCGTCACCGGCATGAAGATGGCGCTGATCGACGGCGATCAGATGATCACCGCCTATCGCGACCACGGCCGCATGCTGGCGATGGAGCTGTCGCCGCGCGGCGTCATGGCCGAGCTGACCGGGCGTCGCGGCGGCCTGTCACGGGGCAAGGGTGGCTCCATGCACATGTTCTCCAAGGAAAAGCACTTTTATGGCGGCCACGGCATCGTCGGCGCCCAGGTGTCGCTCGGCACAGGCTTGGCCTTCGCCAACCGCTACCGCGACAACAACAATGTCTCGCTGACCTATTTCGGCGACGGTGCGGCCAACCAGGGCCAGGTCTATGAAAGCTTCAACATGGCCTCGCTGTGGAAGCTGCCGGTGATCTACATCATCGAGAACAACCGGTATGCCATGGGCACCTCGGTGTCGCGCTCTTCGGCGGAAACCAATTTTTCGCACCGTGGCGCTTCGTTCAAGATTCCCGGCATCCAGGTCGACGGCATGGACGTGCGCGCTGTCAAGGCCGCCGGCGACCAGGCGACCGAATGGTGCCGCGCCGGCAACGGGCCGATCATTCTCGAAATGCAGACCTATCGCTATCGCGGTCACTCGATGTCCGATCCGGCGAAATACCGCTCGAAGGAAGAAGTGCAGAAGATGCGCTCCGACCATGACCCGATCGAACAGGTCAAGGCGCGGCTCATCGAGAAGAAGTGGGCAACCGAGGACGAGCTTAAGACCATCGACAAGGAGGTCCGCGACATCGTCGCTGACGCCGCCGAATTTGCCCAGAACGATGCAGAGCCGGATCCGTCCGAGCTCTGGACCGATATCGTATTGTAACGGGAGGGCAAGGACATGCCGATCGAAATTCTCATGCCCGCTCTCTCGCCGACCATGGAAGAGGGCAATCTTTCCAAGTGGTTGAAGAATGAGGGCGACAAGGTCGTCGCCGGCGACGTCATCGCCGAGATCGAAACCGACAAGGCGACGATGGAAGTCGAGGCCGTCGACGAAGGCACGCTTGGCAAGATCCTGATCGCCGCCGGCACCGAAGGCGTCAAGGTCAACACACCGATTGCCGTTTTGCTGCAGGACGGCGAAAGTGCCGGCGATATCGGCAAGTCCTCGGCTCCCGCCAAGGCGGAAGCACCGGCAAAGGCAGAGGCTCCAGCCGCGGCGGAGGACAAGGCGGAGGCCGCAAAACCGGCTGCCGCGCCGGTGGCTGCTGCACCGAAGACGGAAATCGCCGCCGATCCGGACATTCCGGCCGGCACGGAGATGGTCTCGACCACGGTGCGCGAAGCGCTGCGCGATGCGATGGCCGAGGAAATGCGCCGCGACGGCGATGTCTTCGTCATGGGCGAGGAGGTCGCCGAATACCAGGGCGCCTACAAGATCACGCAAGGGCTGCTGCAGGAATTCGGGCCGCGGCGCGTCGTCGACACGCCGATCACCGAGCATGGCTTTGCCGGCGTCGGCGTCGGCGCGGCGATGGCCGGCCTGAAGCCGATCGTCGAGTTCATGACCTTCAACTTCGCCATGCAGGCGATCGACCAGATCATCAACTCCGCCGCCAAGACGCTCTACATGTCTGGCGGCCAGATGGGTGCGCCGATCGTTTTCCGTGGACCGAACGGCGCCGCCGCACGCGTCGCCGCACAGCACTCGCAGTGCTACGCCGCCTGGTATAGCCACATTCCGGGCCTGAAAGTGGTGATGCCCTACACCGCCGCCGACGCCAAGGGCTTGTTGAAGGCGGCGATCCGCGATCCCAATCCGATCATCTTCCTCGAGAATGAGATCCTCTATGGCCAGTCCTTCGACGTGCCGAAGCTGGATGATTTCGTGCTGCCGATCGGCAAGGCGCGCATCCACAAGACCGGCAAGGACGTCACCATCGTCTCTTTCGGCATCGGCATGACCTATGCGGTCAAGGCGGAAGCCGAGCTGCGCGGCTTGGGCATCGATGCCGAGATCATCGACTTGCGCACGATCCGGCCGCTCGATCTCGACACCATCATCGCCTCGGTCAAGAAGACCAACCGGCTGATCGTTGTCGAAGAGGGATATCCGCAGAACTCGGTCGGCGACCATATCGCCAACCAGGTGTCGCAGCGCGCCTTCGATTTCCTCGACGCGCCGGTCATCACCATCGCCGGCAAGGATGTGCCGATGCCCTATGCCGCCAACCTGGAGAAACTGGCTTTGCCGAACGTCGGCGAAGTCATCGAGGCGGTCAAAGCCGTCACATATCGCTGAACCGGGCGGGAGGACAAAATGCCAATCAACATCACCATGCCGGCCCTGTCGCCCACGATGGAAGAGGGCAATCTGTCTAAGTGGCTCGTCAAGGAAGGCGACAAGGTTTCGCCGGGCGATGTCATTGCCGAGATCGAGACCGACAAGGCGACGATGGAAGTCGAGGCTGTCGATGAGGGCACGGTCGCAAAGCTCGTCGTTCCCGCCGGCACCGAAGGCGTCAAGGTCAACGCTCTGATCGCCGTGCTCGCTGCCGAAGGTGAGGATGCAGGCGCTGCCGCGAAAAGCGGGGGCGATGCTGCTCCAGCGAAAGCCGAGGCCAAGCAGGACAAGGCGCCAATCTCCCCACC
>NZ_RZRP01000028.1:0-18171 GCF_003997795.1 Mesorhizobium sp. M7A.F.Ca.US.005.03.2.1
GCCCACCCTGCGCCAGGGGGAAGGCCACAATAGAAAGACGCCGGCCGACAGGCCGGCGACCGTCAGCAGCCGAAGGCTGCCCCGCGCCAGGGGGCGATGCCGCAGGGCCAAGACCGCCTGAGCTTGCCGAAGAAAAGCGGGCTCGGTTCACGAGCACCCGGCCAGCGACTTCAGGCGCGGGCGCTCAGGATTGTTGTTGGCGCCCACGGCAGCTGGATGACCGCAACAAGATTACGAGGAGCGACAGCAAAGCCAGCTGCCACAAACGGCACGCTCCGGCAACAACAGCGTGGCCGGTCTACAGATGCTGCCCCGCACGAGAGCCAGCACGCTTTGAGCGCGCATCGGCGATGCAAGCGTTGCAAGCTGGCCATGTCCACAAGGTCGGCGACCACTATATCGCCGACCACCAACGCGGGCGTACCGTCTAAGTGCAGACCTTTCGCGAGTGCGCGGACGCGCGCATTTCATCTGCGATGGCCGGATCTTGCATTCCCGCTTGAGCTGCTCAACGTCAAGGCCTACACGCGCTGCGATCTTGAGAGTGACCCTTCAACTGGGGGAAATCATAAGGGCGCGGTGGAATTCGTCGAACTTTCCCTGTTTTCTCGAGGCGAGTGCGGCGAAGGCTGGGAATTGGGAATCCGGTCCCAGGACCGGGAACTGTTTGATCACAAGCTTCAGATTGGGCTCATGCTTGAAGGCTTTTTGGTAGTTGATATCAGCCAGTCTGCAATGCGGACAGTTGTGGTAGTCATTGAATATGACCAGAACGGCATCGCCTTGCGGGTTGCCGGCGATTGGCGAAGGAGATCGTTGTCGAATGCGCCGCTCCACTTTTGCCTGTCGGTCGACCACGCCTGCCGGTGCAGGTTCGCGCTATATTGGCTCGCCAGCAAGGCGAGGAGTAAAAGAAGAGCTGCGACAGTGATGGCAGTCGGCTTAGACATGAGTCTCCAATCCATGGACGGCGTGGCAGCAACGGCCGCCTTTTTGGTGTAAAATGGGTCAGTTTTGATCGTGCCCCGCAGTTGCTACAGGCGCACAGGTGCCGGTGCGATCTGGCGGTTTCTCAAATACGGCTTTGCGCCATCGGGTCCACCCCAATAGCTGAGCGTCGTTCGCACGGGGAATTGTGTTCACCACGCCGGGCGACTTGACCGTCCACCGCCAGAGCGCTGAACGGTCCGCTAGTGAGGCGCTCCCCGAATCGTCGTTTATCCCGCTCGCCCCGGACCGGGTGACAGCCAGCGTTGCCGCTACGCTGCGGAGAAAAACCGTCAGCGCGTGGCATTCGGACATAAGCTGATCGACGCCAAGAATAAGCCCCACGGAGGTGACCGGTGCGGCCGGAACAAGAAAGAGCGTTGCAGCCATTGTGACGAGGCCTGCACCGGTAATGCGGGTTGTTCCGTTCGAAGGGAACAATGCGACAAACAGCATGAGGATCCGGCAGCCGATCGGGAGATCAGTTTTCGTCGCTTGGGCGATGAAAAGGGCGGCGAGCATCATATTCGTGCCGTCCAGATTGAATGGAATGAGACCCACGACCGAATGCGTGGCGCCGGCCTTTTCCATCTTCTCCATGAGCGAGGCCAGCGCGGCCTCTGAGGAGGACATTGCGAGCAGCAGCTCGTCCTTGATGTATCGGACGAGAGAGAAGAGCGAGCGGCCGTTGTAGCGGCAGACCGCGCCGAACAGGATCGAGAGGAACAGGACCGAGAGGAACAAGACTTGCAGGATGTCGCCTTCCGCGAAGGCACTGGCAATCGTTGACGGGATGATGTTCATCAGGAAGCTGGTCACGGACTGCTCGTGAGCCGTGGCCACATAGCCCTTAACGGCTTCGACATCGAGCGAGGCCGGATCGATGTTGAGGCCGGCGCCAGGCTGAACGATATTCGCGACAATCAGCCCGACAAGGAGTGCTAGCGTCGAGAAGGTAAGGAAATAAACCATCGCCTTGGCGGCAACTCGGCCGACCTTCTGCAGATCGCTCATGCCGGCAATGCCGGTCGCCATTGTCAGGAAGATGACAGGTACGGTGATTATCTTGACGACATCGACGAAGGCATCGCAGAGCGGCTTCAGGCTGTGGCCGGTCTCCAAATGGAAATAGCCGATTGCGGCACCCAGGATTATGGCGGCAAGTACCTGCACGTAGGTCCGGGCAAAATGGCGCTTGCGGGGCGCTAAGATCGCGCGGGGAACTCTTGGAACCAACACCGTCTCTCTCCTTGACCGGATCGGGGTGGGGCTCCTCCCTCTCCCATGCAGTGCTCCGGTCGAACGCTGCGCCCACTTCGGCGCAAACGATGTGCCAAATAGCAAGAGGGGAAAACGCGCAGGACCTCACGCAATGCTTGCGATTCGCTCTCCCACACTCGTGCAGTGGTTGCCTGTCGCAACTATGGAAGGGTCGATTCTGGGAACTCCAAAGGCCGCTCTTTGCGTCGACGCAGCTTGGCTGCCTGGAAGGTTCCCTCTTTGCCTTGCGGTCTGCGAGCTGGGTCCAGATGGTCATCATTTGGCTGCGCGCTGCACGGGGCTCGAAAGATTCAATCGAGGACGGGTCCTCTTGGAAAACGGGGGCAGCGTTGGTCAAGCCCTTCCACCCTGCTGTCCCAATGGTGTTCAGAAGCTCAGTTCACGATCAAGCGATGGATCAGCGTCATCTGGCGTTTGCGCCATCGCGGCGGCGTTGCAACGGGTCTGCCAAAGATGAGCAGGCCGCGAGGCAGGGTCCGAGACCTAGACTCCAACCTCATAGCGCGCTCGGCTCGCGTTCGGAAGGTTCGAACCGCAGCACGATCAGGTGGCGACACCGTTGGTCGGAACCGGAACCCGACGAATGATCGTTCGTGACCGACATCTGTGAACAAGCAGTATGTGTCATTGCAATCACCACCCGTTGCGCGGAAATGCCCATATGGCCGTGAATGAACTGGATTTGGTGATTTTCCAGATGGCGGTGGAAAGCGTCCGCTTGCTCTCTTCAAGCTTTGATGAGAAGGCGGCTGAGATAGCCACGAGGAGCCGTGGTAGCCTTCTTTTTGACGTGCGGGTGGACGGTGACCTGGAGGTCCAGCGAGTCGCAGCCATTGGATATCCAGGCGACAAGATCGGTGTGGTGGCATTGGACCGAGAGGGCCTTGTTAGCTGTTGTTGCCTTGTCAATGGCACCTTCTCACCTTTCATTGCACCGTTGGAGAACTGGACCAGCATGCCCCTTTCGATGCAGGCCCAGATCGATGTCACAGGCTATGCGAGGCTCCTTCTGGCCGCCTTGCGAAATGCTGGACATATGCTGGACAGGTAGCATCGCGATGATGTCTGTGATGAGATGGTGCAAACGGCTGGATGAGGCGATCGCTTGCTGGCAGCTTTGGCAACAAAGCGATCGGTGAGTTCGCAATGCTGGAACACGTCCTTTAGACTCTGCAGTTAAGTTAGCGGACTACCATCTGACGAATGCCCTCTGACAGTCTGCATGGCGCGGCATGCCCTCTTAGGAATGCAGCCGTGGTTCTACACCATCGGCTGTTTTTGTGTCGAAGGCGACGGGCACGCCATGAACGAAGGAAGCGGCCGCCAACAGTTCCTCCAACTCGCGGTCGGTGGCCTTGCATGCCGGCATTAGTGTTCGGATGGCGCGGATCGCCTGCGCCATGGAGAGAAAGCGGACCCTTCCCCTGGAAAGGACATAGGCTTCTGCGGCTTTTTCGACGGTGACGGTGTGAAACGAATTGGTCATGACGAATTCCTCCCTGAACCCTGACCAACCCGACTTATGGCACGAATTCGACCGCCTTCAAGCCTATGTCCGATTGCGGACAATCGCTGCGATTCGTTCAAAACCGCTGATGCTTTTGGGCGACCTGGTGAGGGGCAAGGAGACGTCGGCTGAACCCGTTTCAACCGACATGCTTCAGGCAGCGGCCAGGCCGAAATAACGCTGCTCCTCCTTGTCATAAGCGCCATGTGTGAGCTTTATCAATCCGGCACGGTCGATGATCGTGATCTCGCCGCGCTTGGCGTGCACCAGTCCTCGATACTCAAGCATTTGCAGGGCCGTGGTGACCCCGGGCGGTGGGCGCGAGCATGGTCGCCAGAAATTCATGCGTCGGGAGGATCTTATCTCCTTCCGCACGGTCGTGGACCATCAGCTGCCAGCGGGCCAGCCGTTCTTCGACCTTGGAGTGGCCATTGACCAGTGCCGTCCGGCATGATTGGACGAGGAACGCGTGGGCATAGTCCAGCACTGAGGTGCGAAGCGACGGGCTAATCGCAGGGCGAAGGTTTTCAACCGGCAGGCGCCAGGTAGTGCTTTCCTTTCCGAGAATGACGGCAATTCCTTTCATCCCGTCATAGCCGACAATGCCGACTTCACCTTGCCGCCCGCCGGTCATGGTGGCGACCACCGACGCGATGCCCCTCTCGGGAAAATATACGTTCTTGATCGGCTGATGCGCGACCTCCAACTTGTCCTTGATGCCCGGTTCGACGTGATGCAGCGATGGTCGCAAAAGCGCGAAGTCCTGCGGGGTGAGGGCTTCAGCACCTGGTCGCGAAAGAGGGATCGGGCAAGGCTCTCTTCCAACGGGGCAAGAGCGCGTACGTCTTACTGTCGGCTGCACCGAAGTAAATGCCGGCCGATGCCAAAGCATAGGCTTCGAAACGCGCGATTGCAAAGCCCTGTCGGGGCAGTGCAGTCATGCTAGAAGTCGCGCCGCCTACGATAGGCAGCGGATGACATGATTCCCTTCTGCGGCGGCCACCAAGAACGGCTCGGGCACGCTTTAATCGTTCATACACAAGCTCGCAGGAATGTAAGCAGCGGAACAGTCGGGTGATTCGTACCGCCCTGCCCTTTCAGAGATCAAGTCATTGGACGTCAATTCGGCTGGAACGCCTCGTCGAACGGCCCAGGAAAATGCAGCCGGATGAGCAATGGTGGTTCACCTTATGTGCGGTCCCGGATATGCGGTCCGGCGGCTCATCTCCCAATGGCTTGTCGATGGGGAAGTGGAACTCGTCATGTCGCCGCGAACCGTCACCGCGCTAGCGGGGCTCTTTTGAAGACGCCGGTGTTTTTCTTTGTGGAACTGAATCTGTGAGGTGATTGATGCATGAATCAAACATTTGCGTATTTCCGCTGCATCGGCGACGTATATTGGTCGAAAGTATCGCCCAGGCCCTCGAGACCAAGAACGGCGAGGCGGCGAGCGCGTTCTGGCGCTGTGCCGCCAAGAAAATGCTCATTCAATTGTCCGATGTAGGAATTGCGCCAGAGCTCGCTGCGCAGGAGGTTGGAAGCCTTCTTCATGCGGTCTTGGACGACATGGCCAACCGAACGGTAATGCACAAAGCATAGGCTCGGGCGCTGTTGGACCGCGCGTCAGCTCGGGTCCTTATCGGGGGACTGCTCCGACTGGCCGACGGTCCGGCCAAACCGGCATACCGGCAAAGCTTTGAGGTTGCGATCGCTCACGGCGGCCGGTCCAATATTCTAAGACGACCTCAGAAGCCACGTTGGCTTCTTTGGACGAAGCGGAGGGGCGCCATTTTGGCGTGCTCACGCTGGACTGCGGGTTGCGCCTACGGAAATCCAAAGTCCGGCCGCGCGAGCCAATCGACCGGAACAGTCGAAAGCTCGTGGGGCGGGTCCGCTCACCCTCACGGCGGCGGTGGCGGCCGTGAGCAGACTTAACTCAAGTCACGGCTGAGCATCCGCAGGCGCTATGCCGATTGGATGAGAACTGGTTGCCACAACACCGGCCCGTTGAGGCGTCCCCTCCAGCGGATGCGCAAGAGACTGGCGTAGGAAATATCGAGGAAGCCGGCGACTGCCTCGGTGTTGCCGACCTGCTTGGGCTGTCCGATACGTGACAACGGCCAGGTCGCGAGACGAAGGATCCTTTCGATGCGCGTATCTGTCACCGTTACGATCCCGGAGAGATTGTTGGCCAAGCCGAATTCGATGATCCCCGCGAAGAGCTCGTAGGTTGCTTGGGCCAGGCCGCCAGCTGCCTTCGGCGCTGTCGCAGGGAGATCGAGCGCGAAACGACTACTCTCCCAGATATCGGCACTCGCAGGGACCACCATCTCATCCAGCAGCGTCGGAAACGTATCGCGCAACATTGTCGGTCCGGTGGTCGGCAAAAGGCGGACGCAGCCGCAAGTTCGCCAATCGGACCCCTTGAGAAGCAGGTAGACGGGGTTCAGGCTGTCAAACGAGTCCGTTTCCATTTCGCCTTCGGTCTGCACTTCCCAATCGAGCCGCTTCTTGAAAACCCGATACCTAAGTCCGTGCATTTCCTTGAGTTCGCTCGCAAACTCGGCGTAGCAGTCGGGTGTTATCAGCTGCATCATTGTCGTCTCCGTGCGGGATGTGTCCACGCAATCGAAGGGCAAAGCCGTCATGAATGCAGCCTGTAGACCTTTACAGCTAGACTTGGAGAGGATCAGGATCTCGCCCGAGCAGCCATCCGCACTACGGCCTGGTTGATGGTTCGCACGCCAAGCTTCGCCTTGGCGTTTTCCTGATGGAAGGTCACGGTGCGTTTCGAGACACCGAGAATCTGGCTGATATCCCAGGCCGACTTGCCGCACGCCGCCCATTTCAGGCACTCGAACTCCCGCCGGGTGAGCATTATGCCATCTACCACGCAATCTTCGGCGAGCCTGCGCCGGGCATGGATATGAACGTTGATCGCAACCAGTTGCATTGCTTTTTCGTAGCGCGTCAGCGACCTCAGAAATGGCGGATGCGCCTCGTTGGAGGCGAAGGTCAGTGCGGCGAACCGGCCGCGATGATCATGCATCGACATGGTCAGTCCGCCGCGAATGCCGAACTCAGCTGCTTTTTCCAGGACTTCCTGCTGAGAGGTCGGCAAATAACGGTGATCGCGGTCCACACCCCAGTCGAAGGTATCCCAGCCCCGCAGTCCCCGCAGGATCACGGGATCCACGCTGTGGTAGCGCTGTTGCAGGTAATGTGATGTCCATGATGATGGATAATTCGAGATCAATCGCGGCCTGTCGCCGGAAGCGGATGGGTAGGTGAAATAAGCGAAGAGCGGAAAGTCGAACCCGGCTGCGGCGGACGCCATTGCCTCATGGAGATCGACGGCATCGACGCTTGCAGAGAGTTGCTCGACCAAGGTTTCAAATACGCGATGCATCTGCGCTTAGCGTACCTCGCGGAGGTTGCTGGAAGCCGACGGAGACGTGGTTCTAAATGATGGCCTGTCCCTGCAGGGCATACGACGCGCCGCCGTCATCACCGCAATTGCTGTGCTGCTTCCGATTGGAGAGAGCTCCGCCCACCTGACCAACTACCGATGGGTGATATTGCGACGTTATCGATGAGCCGCGTGTCGCCAAGCCAAGCCGCAGCAAGCAAGCGTGCCGGTCGGTCAAGGCTTGCTAACGATTGCAGGTCTGTTTCTCCGCGAAGCTCCAGGTATTCGAGCTCGCGATAGCCGGCAGCCAGAATTGCTGCACGCGCTTCATCAAGCGTAGGCAGGATGGGGGAGCCGCGTGCAAGCCGCTCGGCCGTATCGAGCAGGACCGATGCTAGTTTTGGGGCAATGGCGCGTTGGGCTGGGGAGAGCCGCACGTTACGCGACGATAGCGCAAGACCATCGGCTTCGCGGACTGTCGGACAGGGCACAATAGTGATCGGAATGTCGAGATCCCGGACCAAGCGCCTGACAAGCTGAAGTTGCTGAAAATCCTTTTCGCCAAAAAAGGCGAAGTCAGCGCCGGCCTGCAGGAAGAGCTTGGCCACGACCGTCGCCACGCCATTGAAATGGCCGAGCCGGAATGCGCCGCAAAGGCATTCGCTGATGCCGGACACTGAAACGGCCGTGGCGAAGCCCACCTGGTACATTTCCTCTGTGTCCGGCACATAGAGCAGATGCGTGCCCAGCAGAGCGAGCTTGGCAGCATCGTCGCTTTCCGTCCGAGGGTAGGCAATCAGGTCGGCGGGGCTGTTGAACTGCTTGGGGTTTACGAACAGCGTCACGATCACCCGCTCGGCCCTTTCGAGCGCCTTCCGCACGAGGCTCAGATGCCCGTCGTGCAAGGCTCCCATGGTCGGCACAATACCGATCGTGGCACCCGAGCGACGCCATTGCGCAACGACGCCGCGCAGCTCGCTCACGGTTCGAGCGATCGGCACGCTCATGTGAAGTCACCGGCCTTCAAGGCGTTGACATAGAGATGTTCGACCGCCGGAAAGTGCCGGTTCCGCATATCGGTGGCGTAAGCGGCGATTGCCGCCTCAGCCTGCTCACCGAGCTCGGCATAGCGTTTGACGAACTTCGGCCGAAATGAGGTGAAGAGCCCGAGCATATCGTGGCTCACCAGAATCTGGCCGTCGCAAGCTGGCGAGGCACC
This sequence comes from Mesorhizobium sp. M7A.F.Ca.US.005.03.2.1, assembly GCF_003997795.1. Classification (NCBI taxonomy): domain Bacteria; kingdom Pseudomonadati; phylum Pseudomonadota; class Alphaproteobacteria; order Hyphomicrobiales; family Phyllobacteriaceae; genus Mesorhizobium; species Mesorhizobium sp. M7A.F.Ca.US.005.03.2.1. The sequence goes on from NZ_RZRP01000028.1 coordinate 8,404, forward strand.
GATGCCGATGGTGGGTATGTCGATATCGGCGGTTATCTGCCGTGCAAGCTGCTCCGGTATCTTTTCCAGCACCAAGGAGAAGGCGCCAGCTTCAGTTACCGCCCTGGCGTCGCGCCTGATCCGCTCTGCATCGGCTCCCCGGCCCTGCACACGATAGCCTCCAAACGTGTTTACCGCCTGCGGCGTCAGGCCCACATGGGCCATGACAGGTACGCCGCGCGCGGTAAGGAAGCGGATGGTTTCCGCGATGGTCTCGCCGCCCTCGATCTTTACCGCTGAACAACCGGTCTCACCCATCACGCGCGCAGCGTTGCCGAAAGCGTGCTCTGGGCTTTCCTCGTAGGAACCGAAGGGCAGGTCGACGACCATCAGCGCGTGTTCAAGGCCGCGGCGAACGGCCTGTCCGTGCATGATCATCATGTCGAGCGTGACCCCCAGCGTCGACGACAGGCCGTGCAGCACCATGCCGACGCTGTCGCCGACAAGAACGATGTCGCAGTGGCGATCGAGCAGCCTCGCGACCGGCGTGGTGTAGGCCGTCAAGCATACAAGTGGCGTCTGGCCTTTTCGCGATCGAATATCTGGAGGAGTCATCCCTTTTATCTCACCAGCCGCGCTCAACCGAGGCCCCTTCCCTTACGTTACCAACAGCGGGTGTCGCGTTTGGCATATTTTTGTGCGACTGCGAAGAGCTAAAAACAGCGCTTGAGTACTCCGGTGTTGACGTGCTGGCTTCCAAGGTTACATTCAATCGATTAAGGCGCTCCGTTGGGCCAACCCGCTTTCGCAAACATGGATCCTCAGACAAGAAGAACCAAGAAAGGCAAAGCCGCCGTCAAAGCTGACGAAGCCAAAGTGGACCTGACTGCCGTCGTGGTCGCCGTAAACGACAGTGAGCCCTGTGTCCTCACAGTCGGTCATGCGGACACCCTCCCTTCTGGACCTTTTGCCCTTGAGCATCGATCACTGCAGTCGGGTTTGAGGGGGTGGGTGGAGCAGCAGACCGGCCATGCACTTGGATACATCGAGCAACTCTACACCTTCGCCGATCGCGATCGCATCGGCACTGAGCGCCACCAGCGCGTCATCTCAATCAGCTATCTCGCATTGACCAGGAAGGAACAGGCAACGAACTCGGCCGCGTGCGGCTGGCAAAGTTGGTACGAATATTTTCCCTGGGAGGACCACCGCTTCGGCACGCCGCCTGTGCTGCTCGATAGATTGCGGCCCCGCCTGATTGAGTGGGCCGGCGGCGCCAGCGAGCCGACCACTCAACGCGAGCGCCGGCAGCGCGCTGCGATAGCCTTCGGCTTCGACGACCGCCATTGGAACGAGGAACTCACGCTCCAACGCTACGAGTTGCTCTATGAAGCTGCTCTGATTGAGGAGGCCGGTGGCGGCAGGGACGCGATTGCGGCCGCGGCTGGCAAACCAATGGTCGCTGACCACCGTCGTATTCTGGCAACCGGGATCGCGCGGCTGCGTTCGAAGATCAAATACCGGCCGGTCGTGTTCGAGCTTATGCGGCCTTCCTTCACGCTGCTGCAACTGCAGCGAACCGTGGAAGCTTTGGCTGGCAGGCTGATCAACAAGCCGAACTTCCGGAGATTGGTCGAGCAGCAGGAACTTGTTGAGGAGACCGGGGAGACCTCCCTCGACACGGGCGGCCGACCGGCGAAGCTTTATCGCTTCCGGCATGCCGTCCTCGACGACAGGGCTATCGCCGGGACAAAATTACCGCTGGCGCGGGCTTGACATACTTATAGTCAAGGTAGATATATTCCCTTATTGTCAAACCGAATATAATCGAGGCGCCAATGACTGGGGCGTTACCTATGGCTGCGTCCTTGTATGAGCGTGTCCGGCGGGTGATCCCACCCGTTGAATGGCCCGCGTTCGCCGGCGATATTGAAGCCATCTTAGCGCTGAAGCGTGAGCGCAATGCGGTGGTGCTGGCGCACAATTACCAGACGCCCGAAATTTTTCATTGCGTGGCAGACATCGTCGGCGACAGCCTGGCGTTGGCCCACAAGGCGGTGACGGTCGACGCCGACATCATCGTGGTTGCCGGCGTTCATTTCATGGCCGAGACGGCAAAACTGCTCAATCCGAACAAGACCGTGCTCATCCCGGATCTCCGCGCCGGCTGCTCGCTGGCCGAATCGATCACGGCAAACGACGTGCGGCTAATGCGGCTGCGGTATCCGGGGGTCCCCGTTGTTACTTACGTCAACACTTCCGCCGCCGTAAAAGCGGAGTCCGACATCTGCTGCACGTCCGGCAACGCCAAGGCGGTGGTGGAATCGCTTGGCGTGGCGCGTGTGCTGATGCTCCCGGACGAATATCTGGCGAGGAACGTGGCAGCCGATACAGACGTCGAGATCATCGCCTGGAAAGGCCATTGCGAGGTGCATGAGCGCTTCACCGCAGCAGACATCCGGGAACTGCGCGATGCCCATCCAGGCGTCATCGTGCTGGCCCATCCAGAATGCCCACCAGACGTTGTCGCGGAGGCGGAGTTCTCCGGCTCGACCGCGGCGATGTCGGATTATGTCGAGCGTGAGAAACCGAAGCGTGTCGTCCTTCTGACCGAATGTTCGATGAGCGACAACGTCGCGGTCGCGCATCCCGACGTCGAGTTCGTTCGCCCATGCAATCTGTGCCCGCACATGAAGCGCATCAACCTGGCCAACATTCGCGCCGCACTCGAGCAGAACCGGCATGAGGTCCGGATTGATCCCGAAATTGCCGGCCCCGCCCGCCGCGCGGTCGAGCGCATGCTTTCCCTATGAGTCTGGAGGTTCGCGAAATCGCGGGGGCGCCGGTCGTCATCGGCGGCGGCATTGCCGGCCTGATGACGGCGCTTCATCTGGCGCCGGAACCGGTCGGGCTTTTGACCAACGCGCCGCTTGGAACCGGAGCCTGCAGTGAACTTGCCCAGGGCGGTCTTGCGGCAAGTCTCGGGGGCGACGACGGCCCAGATTTTCACCTTTGCGACACGATAGCTGCCGGCGACGGACTCTGCGATGAGGCCACGGTGCGGCGAGTGGTACGAGCTGCACCCGAAGCGATTAGGACGATCCAAAGGTTCGGCGTCGACTTCGACCAGCACCCTGACCGCGCGTTGCGACTTGGGCTCGAGGCGGCACACTCGCGACGGCGGATTGTGCATGCAGCCGGCGACGCCACCGGTCGCGAGTTGGTGCGCGCGCTCGTCGCCGCGGTTCGGCGTACAGCCTCGATCACCATTATCGAAAATGTGGAGGTCCGCCGGCTGGTCGTGCAGGACGGGTCGGTCATCGCCGTGGTCGCAGCAGGACGAGCCGGCGCGCTCGCTCTGCCCACGCGTCGCGCGGTGCTGGCGACCGGCGGCGTCGGCGGGCTGTTTTGCGACACGACAAACCCCGCTGGCTCATGGGGTCACGGGCTGGCGCTCGCCGCATGGGCGGGGGCGGAACTCGCCGACTTGGAATTCATACAGTTCCATCCAACTGCGCTCGACGGTCCGCGCCGGCCGATGCCGCTGGTGAGCGAAGCCGTGCGTGGCGAAGGCGCGGTGCTCATCGATGAGCGAGGAGAGCGCTTCCTCGCCGACACACCTGGCGGTGAACTTGCGCCTCGCGACGTCGTAGCGCGCGCCATTTGGCACCAGCTTGCCGTTGGACGCCGCGTATTCCTGGACGCACGGCAAAGTCTCGGCCCGAGATTTGGCAAGCGTTTTCCAGGCATCGCCGAATTGTGCCGGAGCGCAGGAATCGACCCAGCGACCGACCTGATCCCGGTGCGCCCGGCGGCACATTATCACATGGGCGGCGTCGCCGTAGACAGCGCCGGCCGCAGCTCCATCGAGGGATTGTGGGCCTGCGGTGAGGTGGCCTGTACCGGCCTGCACGGCGCCAACCGCCTGGCCAGCAACTCGCTCACCGAAGCGGCGGTCACCGCGAGCTGGGTTGCCGAAAGCGTTGCCGGCACGTCGTATACCCGGCGACCGCGCAGATGCTCCACATTCGTCCCTCCACGACCAGACGCTTCCGTGGTCCGCCCGATTGTCTCCGCCGCCCTGGGTATCATCCGCGACGGCGAGGCAATGCGCGAAGCGGTGGCGACCCTGCTGCCGATCGCAGCCAATAGTGTCGCTGCCTCTGGTCCGGCTTTGGTCTCACTGATGATCGCCGCGGCGGCCCTGAGGCGGGAAGAGAGTCGAGGCGCGCACTGTCGGTCCGATTTCCCGCTCCACGATGCCAACGTGCGCCCATCACGGCTGACACTGCACAGCGCAATGCGGGCCGCGGCCGCACTCGATTGCCGGGCTACCATACGGAGCACTTGATATGACTTCATTCTCCCCCCTCCCCGCGACCCTGATCGAACCGATTGTGCGCGTTGCGCTCCTCGAAGACCTGGGCAGATCCGGCGACCTGACCACCGATGCGGTTATCCCGTATGATTGCACTGCCACGTTGGTGCTCAAAGCGAGGCAGGCGGGCGTCGTTGCCGGGCTCGATCTGGTCTCGTATGCCTTCCTTCTCGTGGAACCGGCGATCAACATCCAGATCTGGCGCCCTGATGGCAGCGAGGTTGGGGCCGGGGAAACCATTGCAAGATTGTCCGGACCCGCACGAGGCCTGCTCACGGCCGAACGCACGGCCCTCAATTTCTTATGCCGGCTGAGCGGCATTGCCACTGCCACAGCGGCCATGGTTGAGGCCGTGCGCGGTCACAAGGCGAGGATTGTATCGACGCGAAAGACGACGCCCGGGCTGCGGGCATTGGAGAAATACGCCGTGCGCGTCGGCGGCGGTGCCAATCACCGGTTCGGCCTCGATGACGGCGTGCTCATAAAGGACAACCACATCGCGATCGCCGGCGATATGCGCACAGCAATAGAGCGGGCGCGCGCCGCAGCAGGGCATATGGTGAAGGTCGAGGTCGAGGTCGACACGCTGAAGCAGCTCGATGCAGCGCTCGCGATTGGTGTTGACGCGGTGCTGCTCGACAATATGTCGGTCGAGGATCTTGCCCGCGCGGTTTCTATAGTGGATGGCCGTACGATCACCGAGGCGTCCGGTCGGGTGATGCCGAAAACGGCGGCGGCGATTGCGGCGACCGGTGTCGATCTCATCTCCATGGGTTGGCTGACGCACAGCGCCCCGATCCTCGACATCGGCCTGGACATGCCGGACCACCAGAACATCTGCAAGCACTTGAACTGAGGATTACGGCGTGAGGAGCAACATCAGCTCGGCAGGCGTAGGAGGTGCTGGAAAGACGTGCCGCAGCTCGCCTTTAGCGAGTGCGCCCCAAAGCCAAGAAGGCGTACCGGACTAGCAAACAAAGGTTTGACGATGACGATTGGAATGAACTCGGAGTTCGACGTGAACCAGACCATGCAATCGGTCGACGGAACGCCTCCGCGATGGAACCGCAAAGAGGCCGAGGCCATCTACGGCATGCCATTCAACGATCTGCTGTTCCTGGCTCAGACGATCCACCGCCAGAACTTCGATCGAAACCGAGTGCAGCTGTCGCGGCTCCTTAGCATCAAGACCGGCGGGTGCCCCGAAGATTGCGGCTATTGCAGCCAGTCTGCGCATTACGAAACCGGTGTGAAGGCGTCGAAGCTGGTGGACGTCAAGCATGTCATCGACGAAGCGGCCAAGGCGCGTGATGGCGGCGCAACGCGCTATTGCATGGGCGCGGCGTGGCGAAGTCCCAAGGAGCGCGACATGGACGTTGTGGTCGCCATGATTGAGGGCGTCAAGGCCCTCGGCATGGAGACCTGCATGACGCTCGGCATGCTCGATCTTGAGCAAGCTGCTCGCCTGAAGCAGGCCGGTCTCGACTACTATAACCACAACATCGATACCTCTGAGCGCTACTATGGCGAGGTTATTTCAACCAGGACTTTTGCCGACCGGCTGAAAACGCTTGGGCACGTGCGCGCGGTTGGGATGAAAGTCTGCTGCGGCGGCATTGTCGGGATGGGAGAAGAAAAGACCGATCGCATCGACATGCTGGTCACGCTCGCGAACCTGCCCGAGCCGCCGGAAAGCGTGCCGATCAACATGCTTATTCCCATCGAAGGCACGCCGCTTGCCGCGGCCGACGCCATCGATCCGATCGATTTCGTCCGCATCGTTGCGCTCGCGCGGGTGATGATGCCGAAATCCTATGTAAGGCTGTCCGCCGGCAGGACGGCGATGAGCGACGAAACGCAGGCGCTGTGCTTCTTTGCCGGCGCCAATTCGATCTTTGTCGGCGACACGCTGCTGACGGCGGGAAATCCCGGCGAGGACAAGGATACCCTTCTGTTCCGGCGCCTCGGCATTGAGCCTATGGAACTCGCCACGCAATGAAGGAGGCAATTCTTGCCCGCTATGACGCAACCTTGCGGGGACTGGGGCGCAAGGACCGGTTGCGGACGCTCGCACCGCGCGCCGGGCTCGACTTCTCGTCGAACGACTATATCGGACTTGCCGCCTCCAAAAGACTGGGCGATGCGGTTTCGACGGCGATTGCGCGGGGCACGCCAGTGGGCGCCACCGGATCGCGGCTGTTGCGCGGCAATGCACCGGAACATGAGCAACTGGAGGCGGACGCAGCGGCATTTTTCGGAGCCGAGCGTGCACTGTTCTTCGGCAGCGGCTATATCGCCAACTTCGCTCTGCTGACGGCCCTGCCGCAGAAAGGCGACCTGCTGGTCCTCGACGAGCTCGCTCATGCCAGCATGCATGAGGGTGCCCAGGCCGGGCGCGCTGAGTTCAAGCTGGCCGCGCACAACGACGTCGACGCTGTCGAGGACGCAATCACCCGCTGGCGCGCCGAAGGCGGCATGGGGCGGGTGTGGATCGCCTTCGAAAGCCTTTACAGCATGGATGGCGACCGTGCGCCGATGGAGAGCCTGGTCGCGCTGGCTGATCGGTACCAGGCATTCATCGTCGTCGATGAAGCGCATGCCACCGGCGTCTGGGGACCGGACGGCCGGGGACTGGCCGCCGCGTATGAAGGCCGCGACAACATCGTCACGCTCCACACATGCGGCAAGGCGCTTGGCGCATCCGGCGCGCTCGTTACCGGACCGCGAACACTGTGCGACTATCTTATCAACCGGTGCCGGCCATTCATCTATGCGACCGCACCATCGCCGCTGATGGCAGTCGCGGCACGTGAGGCGCTGACTATTCTGTCTGACGAGCCTATGCGTCGTGCTCAGTTGCACGAGCGTGTCGCTTTCGCGAGCCGGCAATTGGCCGAACGCTGCGGCGTGATGCCCAGCGGCTCGCAGATCCAGCCGCTTGTGATCGGCGATAACAGCCGCACCATGGCGGTGGCGGCAGGACTGCAGGCACGCGGCTTCGACATACGCGGCATTCGCCCGCCGACAGTGCCTGAGGGTACGTCGCGCCTGCGCATTTCGCTGACTCTCAACGTCGACGAAGCCGACATTTCCGCCATGGTCGAGGCTCTCGTCGGAGTGTTGGCCACAGCATGACCAAACGCATCGTCGTCACCGGAACAGACACTGGAATTGGCAAGACAGTGTTTTCGGCCGGACTTGCCGGGCTGCTCGACGGCTTCTACTGGAAGCCGGTGCAATCGGGCCTCAACGAGGAGACCGACAGCGAGGTCGTCGCCCGGCTTTCCGGCTTGCCCGACGGACGCGTGCTGCCCGAAGTCTATCGACTGACGATGCCGCTGTCGCCGCATCGATCAGCCGAAATCGACGGCGTCGCGATCGAGGCCGACGATCTTTCATTTCCGGTCCTGCCGACACCGCTCGTCATCGAAGGCGCCGGCGGGCTGATGGTGCCGCTCAATCGACAGACAAGGTTCATTGACATATTCGAACAATGGCGGCTGCCGGTCATACTGTGCGCCCGCACCGCGCTTGGCACCATCAATCATACGCTGTTGTCGATCGAGGCCCTGAGAGCCCGCTCCATCCCGCTCATCGGCATTGCCTTCATTGGCGAAGAGGTGGCCGATACACAAAGGACAATCGTGGAATTCGGCGGCGTGCCGCAGCTGGGCAGGCTGCCGCACCTCGGTCCGCTGACGGGTGAAACGTTGAGAGATGCAATGATTTCCGGCTTCGACCTGGCCATGATTGCCGGAGGCGACTGATGGCGGAGTCTCGAGTCTGGCATCCGTTCACGCAGCACGCGCTAGAGCCCTCGCTCCCTGAAATCGTGCTGACTGAAGGCGCCTATCTCCACAAGGCCGACGGCTTCCGCATCCTCGATGCGATTTCTTCCTGGTGGGTCGTCACCCATGGCCATCGCCACCCCCGCATCATGAAGGCCATCGAGACGACCGCCTCGAGCCTCGACCAGATCATCTTCGCGGGCTTCACCCACGAGCCGGCCGAACGGCTGGCCGAGGCGCTTGTAGGCATCGCACCCGCCGGCCTCCACCGGGTGTTCTATTCCGACAGTGGCTCGACCTCAGTCGAAGTCGCGCTGAAGATGGCGCTCGGCTATTTCCGTAACATCGGCGCGTCGCGTTCGCGCATCGCCGTCATGGAGCACAGCTATCATGGCGACACCATCGGCACGATGAGCGTCGGCGCCCGTGGCGTCTTCAACGCCGCCTATGAGCCTTTGCTGTTCGAGGTCGACACCATCCCCTTCCCGGCCGCCGGGCGCGAGCAGGAAACGCTGGATCGGTTCGAGGCCGTTAGCCGCGACCGGCGCGCAGCCGCGCTGATCGTCGAGCCGCTGGTGCTTGGCGCCGGCGGCATGCTGATGTATCCGGCCTGGGTTCTTGCCGAATTGAAGAGGATCGCCGAAGCCTCCGGCACGCTCGTGATCGCCGATGAAGTGATGACCGGCTGGGGGCGCACCGGAACCATGTTTGCCTGCGAACAGGCGTCCGTCTCGCCCGACATCTTGTGCACCTCGAAAGGTCTGACCGGTGGTACCATCCCGCTGGCCGCCACGATCGCCACCGATGCCATCTTCCACGCTCACTTTTCGGAGGATCGCAAGAAGACGTTTTTCCATTCGAGCTCCTACACCGCCAATCCGATCGCCTGCGCGGCAGCACTTGCCAATGTCGAGATCTGGCGTGACGAGCCGGTGGCCGAGCGGATCGCGGTCTTGAGCGCGAGGCAGGCCGCGGGGCTGCAACGCTTCCGGGACAATCCATATTTCACCGACTGCCGGACAACCGGCACCATCGCGGCACTCGACCTACGCACCGGCTCAGCCGGTTATCTGGCCGAGATCGGGCCAAAACTGCGCGCTTTTTTCCTTGAGCGCGGCCTGTTGGTGCGCCCGCTCGGCAATGTCCTCTATCTTCTGCCGCCCTATTGCATCACCAGCGACGAATTGGACGGGCTCTATGACGCGATAGAGGAGGCCGGCGAACGCTTCGGCTCGCGGCCATGAACCTATCGTCGCGCGTTCTCGGCTTCGGCCATCATGCGCCGACGCGCAAGGTCGAGAACCCGGAAATCGAAGACCGGCTCGGGCTTGAGCCCGGCTGGATCGAGCGGCGCACCGGAATTCGCTCGCGCTTCTGGGCAACAGACGAAGACACGCTGTCGGGCCTTGCCGCCTCTGCCGGCGACATGGCGCTGACCAATGCCGGTATCGACCGCGGCGACGTCGGTCTACTCTTGCTCGCCACGTCGACGCCCGATCACCTTCTGCCGCCAAGCGCGCCGCTGGTCGCACATCGGCTGGGGCTAGGCCGCGCCGGAGCGATCGACCTGACCGGCGCCTGCGCCGGCTTCCTCTATGCGCTGATGTTCCCCGACGGGTTCAC
>NZ_RZRP01000290.1:0-6872 GCF_003997795.1 Mesorhizobium sp. M7A.F.Ca.US.005.03.2.1
GCGGGAGCCATCGGGGAGGCGCGCGTCGCAGATCGGGCTGGATTCGTCGACGCGGCGGCCAACCTGGCTGACGATGCGCTGGCAGATGTTGAGGAGCTGCTGGTTGTCACGAAAGCGGATGCCGGTCTGTTCGACCTTGCCGTTGACCTCGATGTAGACGTTCCTGGAGCCGTTGACCATGATGTCGGCGATGTCGTCGCGGGCGAGCAGCGGCTCGAGCGGCCCATAGCCGAGCACGTCGTTGCAGATGTCCTCGAGCAGCTCTTCCTGCTCGGCGATCGTCATTGCGAAGTTCTTGATCGCGATGATGTCGTTGACGATATCGCGGATTTCCTCGCGCGCACTTTCAGGATCAAGCTTGGAAAGCTGCGACAGATCTATGGTGTCGATGAGTGCGGAGAAGACCTGGCTCTTGGTATCGTAATAGGTTTCGCTTTTTTCGCGCTGTGCCCGCTTCGGCTCAGGCGCCAATGGCGGTGCCTCGACCGCACGGCGCGCCGGCGGCGCGACAGGCGCGCTTGGCGCCGCGGGCCGTGTCAGAACCGCCGTGTCCACGGAACCTGCAGCCGGCGGCGCAACAGGCGCCGGTGCTGGCTGGCGAAATTCCGGCGTGAACCGGTTGCCGTCGTCGCTGCCTCTTTTACCAAACATGATCGACTACCGATTCCACTGCTGAAGCGTCACTTCTTGTTGCGCGAGAGCTTGCCGAGCAGGCTGCCGAGCCCGGCCTTCTTCCTGATCTTGATTTCGCTGCGCCCGGTCAGCACATGCGCCATTTCGTTGATCATTGCGACGATCGGGTTCTTGGCATCCATTTCGCCAAGCATGCGTCCGTTGTTGGCAGCATTGCCGAACAGCAATGGATCAAAAGCAATGACCGACATTGGCGACAGACCGAGCGGCTCGGCGAAATCGGCCGGCGAAATCTCCGGGCGTTTCGGGACGCCGGCCTGGTTGATGATAAGCTTGGGCGGCGGATCATTGGGACGAAGCCGCTTGAGCATATCGATGAGGTTCTTGGTGTTGCGCAGATTGGCAAGTTCCGGTGTCGCGGTGATGACGATCTCGTCGGCCTTGACCAAGGTGTTCTTGGTCCAGCCCGTCCAGGCATGGGGGACGTCGAGCACCAGAAGCGGCACGCTGCGCTGGGCGGTGTCGATGAGCTGAACGAAGGCCTCTGGATCGAAATCATAGACCCGTTCGAGCGTCGAAGGCGCCGCCAGCAGCGACAGATGCTCGGCGCACTGGGTCAGCAGCCGGTCGAGATAGACTTCATCGATGCGTTCCGGTGAAAACACCGCCTCGGCAATGCCTTGCGCCGGATCCTGGTCGAAATTGATGTTGGCGGTGCCGAAAGCCAGATCGAGATCAGCGACGACCACTTCGGATTTGAACAGGGAGGACATCGCCCAAGCCACATTGTGGGCGATCGTGGAGGAGCCGACACCGCCCTTGGCGCCGACGAAGGCGATCGAGCGGCCGAGCGGCTCGGCTTCCGGATCGATGAAAATCGACGACACCACGCTGACGATGTCGGCCATCGAGACCGGAGCGATCACATATTCGGAAATGCCGTTGCGGATGAGTTCCCGGTAGAGGCCGACATCATTGTAGTGGCCGATCACCACCACCTTCGACGTCGGATCGCAATATTCCGAAAGCTGGGCGAGTTGTTCCAGCAATTGCTTGGGCTCGCTGCGCGATTCCAGCAGGATCAGATTGGGCGTCGGCGCCGATTGGTAGAATTCGATGGCAGTGGGAACACCGCCCATGTGGACCTTGAGATGCGCCTTCGTCATGCGACGGTCCTCGCCGGCGCGCTCGACCGGGTTGGCAACACCCTCGGTCTCGCAGAATGCCTGGATCGAGATGCGCGGGATCGGCCGCAACGCCTGCATCGCGGCGATGTCCTGCTGCGAGGTATCGCTGCCGTCCACCGGGGCGTCGTAGGCAAGGTTGCTCATCGTCATGCTCTCTCCCGTGGCCTGTTCTATCCGAGATTTGCGGCTCAGTACGTCACTTCCGAATTGCCGAGGAACTCTTCCGAAATGCCTCTCTTTTGGTAAACATCGATGGCTTGGCTACGATTTGCCGGATCAATATTGGCAGATTTACGCGGGCCGAGCAGGTCGGCGGGATTGGCCATCTGGGCGGCAAGATTGTTCTGATAGGAGCAGCCGAAGTCGGCATAGTGCTTGTTCTCCGATGTCTCCATAAGATCTTCGGGCCAGCGGCCGCACTTATCGGTCTGGGCTTTCACCGAGATATAAGCAACGCGAATCGGGGCAGAGGCTTCGGCGGAGGCGGACTGATAGGAGGTCACGACAATCCGATTGCGCTTGATGCCGCTGGCAACCGCCAGCCGGGCGAAATCGCGGGCCGCCGTGGTCGCGGCGACCTCGTTGGCCGATCCGCTCGGGACCTGGATCGTCAGCGTCGGGGCGGCACTTCTGTCATAGCCATCCAGGAAGCCAAGAAGCGTATCGCGCTGGGAGCCGGTCATGCCGCGGTCACCGGCGCCGACAGGCAGGTCGATCTTCTGATTCTTCTCGGCGATGACGATCGGATGGTTGGTGCGGTAATCGTCCGGAATGGCGCCGACCGTGATGCTGTCGCGCTGGGCGCAGCCGGCGAGCAGCGCCGCCACCGCAACCGCCAGGACAGGAACGGCTCGCCGGCAGACCCGTGAACGGCCGAGACGGGTCGTTGCGGCGATGGTGCTTGCCTTCAATGCTGACTGAGACATGTCCGCTTCCCCGCTTACTTGTAGATGAAGCCGACAACGCCGTGGTAGCGGCCATTGGGCTTGTCGGTCTGCATGGTGCCGTAGACGCGATTGACGCGGCCAAGGAACATGCCGGCGCCATCGCTGGCGGCGTTGAAATTGTCGTCCGGCTTGGCAAGGTCGTTGCGCGCCACCGGCTTAACCAGATAGGGCGTGATGATGATGACGAGCTCGGTCTCGTTTCGCACGAAATCCCTGCTGCGGAAGAGCGCGCCAAGCACCGGGATCTTTGTCAATCCAGGCAATCCGTTGACGGCTTGCCTGACATCGTCGCGAACCAGGCCGGCGATCATCATGGAGCCACCGGATGGCAATTCCACCGTTGTGTCGGCAAGGCGCTTGCGCAGCGACAGGGCATTCATGCCGGGACTCGTCACGCCTGAGGAGAACGATACGGATCCCTCGGTTGTCGGCTCGGAAACCGACGTCCTGACTTTCAAACTTATGCGGCCGGGAGACAACACAACCGGCTGGAATTCCAGGCCGATGCCGTACTCGATCTTTTCGACGCTGTAGGTCTTCAGGCCGGTCTGGTTGTCTTGCGATACATTTGCCGAGACACCCGTGACCATATTGTATTCACCGCCGACCTTGAAGGTTGCCTTCTCGCCCGACACAGCCGTCAAGGTCGGCTCGGCCAAGGTCTTCATCACCCCGGACTGCTCCATAGCGTTCACATAAGCCTGCAGTCCTGAAGCGCCGATTTGAAAGCCGGAATTCGACAGCTGTTTGCCGAGACCCGTGAAGTTGTCGCTGATTGCGCCGTAACTAATGCCGTTGCTGCCGCCGCTGCCAACCATGTTGACGCCGAGCTGCTTCATCACCGAGCGGCTGACTTCGGCGACCGTGACCTTCAGCGTGACCTGGTCGTCGCCAATGATCTGGATCAGGTTGACGATCTGGCTGGTGCGGCGCTCCTGGTCCGGATTGTTGATGTCGACACCGCTCTGGGCCGAGCCGCCAGCCGCGGTCTGCGAATATTGTCCCGTCGTCGCTTCACCACCCGACACGAACATGTTCGCCAACTGTTCGGCGCGCTTGGCATCCAGGGGGGTATCCACGGTTCCTGTGAGAACGACGTTGTCGTTCAGCAGTTCCACCTTGACAGCCGACGTCGGCAGGAAGCGCCTGATATAATCTTCAAGGCCGGCAACGTCGCGTTCGACGGCCAGGTCCAGGCTGACGATCTGCTCGCCATTGGGGCCGAAGACAAAGATGTTCGTCTCGCCGACCGCCTTGCCGAACAGATAGATGCGCCTTGCGGTGCGGGTCACCGCATCGGCAACCGCCGGATTGGCGACGAGAATGTCATAGGCATCGCTCGGCAGGTCGATGACCACCGACTTGTTGAGGCCGAGCTTGACGCGCTGGGTGGCCGTCGATGCCGTGACCTGCGCGTTCTTTGCCTCGACGACGCTGCCTTGCACATTCGTTCCGACGAGCAGCAGGCCGAATGCCGCGGCTACGATTGCCGGCAGTTTGCCACCTAGCTTCATTTCCTTGCTCCCACTTCGGAAACTTCGCCCGACTTGATCAGCCTCACCGTTCCCCTGCGGCCATTGCCGGAAACGAGATAGTCGGCCTCACCCACATTCTTTTCCTGCGTGTCCGCGACCGCCCGCAGCGCCAGGGTCAGGCGATCCGCCATCTGCTGGGCGACGGTGATAATCTCCGCCTGCTTGGGCGTCAGTTCCAGCGTGGCGGTCTGGCCCACCCTGGTCTTCTTGCCTTCCTCGTCCTCCTGAATGGTCTGGTCGATGGCCAGGACGCGGATGTTCTTGAGGATGGTCTCGGTGTTGAAGCCGGCGGCACCGCTGGCGGCATCGGCCCTGCGGGTCATGATGACGTCGACGAAATCGTTGGGAAGAATGAAGCCGCCGGCCGACGTGTCGGCCGAGATGGCCGTGGCGACCGCCCGCATGCCGGAAGGCAGGATCGACGACATGAAGCTCTGCCCCTCCCCGATCAGCTTGGAACGCCGCAGCGGCTCTCCGGCATACATCGCCACACGGGCAATGGAACCCTTCAGCTTGTCCAGCGCCTCGGGCTCGGCGGTGCGGGTGATGAAATTCGCGTTGACGCCGTCGGCGGGCCAGGATTGCCAGGCGATGTTGTTTTGGATCGGGCTGCCCATCGGAACGTCGCCTGAAAGCACAAGCACATCCTGGAGTGCCACTGCCGGGGCCTGGGGAGCGGAATCAACGACGACCTGGGGCGGCGGTGCCACCATGTTCTTCGCGACATAGCCAGCGCCACCCGCCGCGGCCACCGCCACGCTCAGAATTATCAATCGCGATGCTGGCATCTGTCCGAACCCTTGCCCTGGCAAACCACGTAGCCAAGCCGGACTTTGCAGCGGCAATCGTCAAAACAAGGTTAATGTAATGCTTACGATCGTGATTAATTTAACGTTTACATAAATTAGCCGGACTATAGCCGGACCGGCCAAAACAGCCGGGCCGACCCCGTTGAGAACGGGGTCTCGGCAATGCTGACAGACAATAAAATAATATCGTGGTCAGGCCGCCAGCCTGGCCAGCGCCCATATCATCAAAGGCGAGTCCGGATAGGTCAGCAACCCGCCAAGGCCGAGCGCGACGCCATAGGGAACGCCTTTTGCCTCGTCGGCGAAATGGCGCAGAAACGGATTTTGGCCGGTAACGGCCGCAAGCATCGACTTCCGGTAGAGGATGATCGCGAGCGTCAGCAGGCCGCCGATGATTGTCGAGGCGACAAGATACTCCACGAGATTGACATTGAGGCCCATCCACATCGCGGTTGCGGCCAGAAGCTTGGCGTCGCCGCCGCCCATGCCGCCTATTGCAAACAGGCCGAACGTCACGGCCAGGACCAGGGCGCCGGCGGCGAAATGTCCGCCATAGGCCGCCCAGTCCATGCCTGTAAGGGGCGCGACCAGCGCGAAAACGACGACGAGCAGCACCGGCACGCGGTTGGCGATCGTCATCGACAGCATGTCGGAGATCGCGGCAAACAGCATGCAGAACGGAAAGACGACGAAGATCAGGGCTTCAAGCATCGGCGCCACGCCTATTGTCCGATTTTATTGGGCTCAATCTAAGATATGTTCGATTAACGATTGATGAGGCCAGGAACGAAAAGACGACCTATATTGGCAGCGGCATAAAAAAGGCCGCCACGCGGCGGCCCTTTTCCAGAAAATGCGATGCAAGTGCTCGGCGATAAGCCGATCAGCTGCCGGTCGGCGCGTTGTTCAGGGTGCTGCCAATGTTGGTGAACTTGGCATTCAGCGCATTGCCGAGCGTGCCGGCGCCAGTGATGATGGCGAGCGCGATGAGAGCGGCGATCAGACCATATTCGATAGCGGTCGCGCCGGATTCGTCCTTCACAAAACGTGCGATGAGATTAGACATTCGAGAGCTCCTACTCCACGTGTTACAGCACTTCCGTCAACTTCTGTGATGGTTGATCGGATGCTGCCAATCTAGGGAGAAGCTCTTTCGATCGGCTTAAGAAACAGCCTTACCGATTCCTTTCCCGGTTCGAACATATTGCGTGGTTAACTTCGGGCTAAAGTACCGCCGCGCCTTCCAGTCCCAGGTTTGGCAGGCTTGCGCCCCGACTGGACCGCGCCTCGCGGGGCGCCCTTATCGGCCATTGCAGGATTGGCAACATCGCAGGCTTAACCGTTGGTTCACCAATCTCGTTCATGTTCCGTTGATCAGTCCGCCTGCGTGGAGCGCCTCAATGGCCCAGCCGAGATCGTCAATCCTGATTGCCGCGCTTCTTGCCGTCTCGAGCTTCGTCGCGCCCGCCATGGCCGGCGCCGGCATCGAGGTCACGATGAACCAGGCCAAGATCGTCAAACTGTCGCGTCCCGCAGACACCATCGTGGTCGGCAACCCGGCAATCGCCGACGCTTCCGTGCAGGACGCTTCGACGATCGTGCTCACCGGCAAAGGTTTCGGCGTCACCAATCTGGTCGTGCTCGATACCGACGGCAGTCCCATCGTCGATGAGCAGGTTACCGTCGTGCGGCAGGCTGCTTCGTCGGTGCGCATCTATCGGCGTGCCGAAATCCAGACGATGTCCTGCACGCCGTATTGCG